>CAYNUE010000032.1:27192-34356 GCA_964400325.1 uncultured Sangeribacter sp.
GGGGCAGTATTGGATCATCCATTGCAGTTTGATGTATTTGCGCCTGGTGTTATGTCTTCATGTGTATTTGAGTTTACTAAGATACAAGGTGACTATGTGCCACCTTTTGGTACAGCTGTAGAACTTGTTAATGCTAACGAAACTACACAACAGCAGCTTGCTGAAGCAGGGATTATATGTCGTGGATTTTTCCATAATCCTGATCGTATGGGGGTTGTTGATGTGACTGAGTTCTGTCGTAATCTGCCGCAAGGTCATTATGAACTCTCGGTACGTGTTACTGACAAGCATGGCAATATTAACGAACGTGTGTATTTTGGCATTTCTACTGAACCAGTCGAAATAAGTGCTGTGGCAACTCCTGTACAAATAGGTGCTACGACAGCAGATATAACTATAACTTATAATGGTACTCCACCGACAGGTCCGGGTAATAATCCTTTCACATTTGAAGTTCAAAGTGATATGGGTTATAAACCAAGTGAAATAGTGTCTATTAATGGTGCTGACTATACTCGTGCATCTGAGGCGCGAGAGTATGTTTACCGCATTACATTGCTTGAAAACCGTACTGATAAGATAGGGGTACGTATATTCTATAATGGTAAGGAGCGTGTAAATACTAATATTGATGTCGAAGTTCCTGACTACAGTATGACTGTAGATGCTTTTGCCAATCGCGCTTACGTTCGAATAGACGGACTTAATAATCAAGAAGTAGCAGGAATGTATGGGCATATGAAGTTTAAGCTTAATGACGTTGAGCTTAGCACTGATGCTGTTAACTATGATGCTTCTACTGGTTTTATTGAATTAAGTGGTCTAACTCCCAATACAAGTTACACATTGAAATCATTTGTTTTTGATGTGGAGCGTACTTTAGCTCAATTCAGCACTGAGCAGGCACAGGATGTTCCGAATGGTGACTTCTCTCAGACGCAACAGACTATAAACATTACTGATGTACAGGTAGGTGGGCAGTATAGGGTATCACCAGTAGATTACACTCTTAAGTCATCAATAGAAATTAATGAACCTGTAGGTTGGGCCTCAATAAATGCTAAAACAGCATATAGTGGTGCTGCTAACAAAAACACTTGGTTTATTGTACCTTCAACTATAGCTACGAACGGTACAGTTAAGCTACGTAGTGTTGCTTATGACCATAATGGTACCACTCCTGCACGCTCTGGTGGTGCATTTAATACAAAATACTACTGTGAAAATGCTCCAGCTTCTATAGCATCTCGTGCAGCAGGTGAGTTGTTCCTCGGTTCGTATGCTTTCCAGGGCTCCGCACTTGAAACCCGTATCGATGGTATAGATTTTACTTCACGTCCTGCCTCATTGAGCTTTGACTATTCTTATACTCCTTATGGTAGTGAAGTGGGTGTGGCACTTATTGCTTTGTATGATAATTCCGGAAATGTTCTTTTTACTCAGGAAATAGAACTCGGTGCTCAAGCTAATATGACTACTCGTACGGTAAATATCAATCTGGTGCCATTCAGTAATAAGGTGGCTAAACTGGTGCTTAACTTTAAGTCAACCAAAGGTGATCAGATTGGTGTAAATATACCTTCTGGTAGTGCGCTTAACGAACATCAGAGTCTGGTAGGTAATCATACTTTGGATGCTAATAGCTATCACGCTCTGGCTACTGGCTCAGAATTGATTATTGACAATGTCCATTTAAATTACTGATAACTTAATATAAAGAGAGGGAGATAGTCAGAATTATTTGACTCACTCAAATAATCGGATTTTTTTCTGACAACTCGGATATTTTTGACTGTCTCCCTTTACCACTTGCTTGATAAAAATGAATAAGTTTATAAATATTGTTCTTGGCGGTGTACTCTTGTTAGGAGTACAGAGCTGTCATGACGAGAAACAGTTTGAGAATAAAACTGACGGAGTGGGACGTGTGCTTACTTCTGGCCTGACAGTAGAGCTGAAAGGTAATACACGTGCAGGCAATCTTCCGGCTGTGTCTGACTTTACAGTAGATTTCGTTAATCAGGACGGTAAGACTGAAGAATCATACATATATAGCCACATGCCTGAGATAGTAAGTCTGCCGGTAGGGTCTTATACTGTAATGGCATATTATGGTGAGAACAAGCCTGCTGAATTTGATAATCCTTATTACTTAGGTAAATCTGCTGTTTTCAGTATCACTACAGGACATATCACTGAGATTAATGACCCGGTGGTATGTTCATTGGCTAATGTCAAAGTTACAGTTAACTTTGATGTGAATCTTGTAGCTGTCATGAGCAGTGACACGGAAGTGAAGGTTCAGATGGGTGGAGATGATGCTGAACTGATATTCACTAAAGATGAGGAGCGTTCAGGCTATTTTGCATACATTGAGGGTAGCCCTACGCTTATTGCTACATTCAAAGGTACTGTAGAAGGGAAAGTAGTTGAGGAATCCAAGACTTATACTGATGTTAAGCCTGGCAACCATTATGTCATAACTTTCAAACATCATAGCCCCAGCACCAGTGACCCGGGTGGTATTGATATAGATGGTAATAAAGATGGACCGGTACAGATTGATGCAAATGTGCAGATAGAAGACCTTACTGAGGCTGACGGTGGTCATCTTAATCCTGAAGAACCTACATTGCCCGATGACCTGCGCCCGGGAGAAGAGCCTAATATCCCTGATAATCCAGATGATCCTAACACTCCAGATGATCCTGTAACTCCAGGTAATGGCCCGACAATATCAGGTGGAGCGGGTATTCAAATGAATACACCGATTACTGTTACTGATGGTATGGAATGTGTACTGACTATTACCAGCGAGGCTGAAGGCGGTATTACTGGTTTTATAGTTGATATTGACTCAAATACTCTTACTCCTGAGGAACTTGAAGATGTAGGTTTAGGAGCGCATCTTGACCTTATTAATCCTGGTGACCTTGAGGAAGGTCTTGAAGGTCTTGGCTTCCCTACAGGTGATAAAGTTATTGGTCAATCTGAAGTTAAGTTTGTACTTAACGATTTCCTTCCGCTATTACCTGCACTCGGCCCTGGTGTACACAACTTTACCCTATCGGTAACTGACGGTAATGGTACAACCACCGAAAAACTTATCCTTGTAACCGAATAAAACCACACAGTAATGAAAAGTATAAAGAAATCAATTCTGCTTTCAGGCTGCGCAGCAGTCTTTGTCGGTGTGGGAGTTTCTTGTTCTGCCGACCAACCTTTCTCAACTTCTGAAGGTGAGGGACGTGTCAATTTTAATATTACTCTTAATCGTGAGGTGACACGCGCTACACCTGATAATGAACAGGAGCTTTTGAACAACTGTGTCATATATGTATCACGTAAGAGTGATGATACTGGAGAAGGTGGCCTTTTGCACAAGTGGAACGGTGTGCAGGCTGTACCTAACAGCCTTTATATGCGCTATGGTTCATACGTGGCTGAAGCATGGGCTGGCGATTCGGTAAGTGCTGCCTGGGATAAAAAGTTCTATAAGGGTTATGCTGATTTTAGTGTCAACGATAAAGATGTCGTTACACAAGTACAGTTACAGTGTCGTATAGCCAATGTTGTGGCCTCTGTAGATGCTTCTACACTTCACAGTGATTATCTAACTGATTATACTATAACTATAGGTCATACGCGTGGCACTCTACAGTTTACAGCTGATAATGTCGAGACAGCTAAGGGTTATTTTATGATGCCTAACGCTGATAAGTCACTTACTTATGATATAGAAGGTAAGAATGCTGAAGGAGGCACATTTAAGAAGCATGGCGAGATACCCGATGTCAAACCTGCCCATGAGTATCGTCTGGTGTTTAGTTATGATAATAGTGACACACTGGATGGCGGTGCCTTTATCACAGTAGAAGTGGAGGAGAGCTCATTACTTATCGAGGAAACAATTGATATTTATGGTGCTCCTGCTTTCTCTGGCCTTGATTTTGATATCGATAAACAGATTGTAGGTACTCCAGGTGAGTTTACAGATAAGATGGTGCGTGTGGCTGCCTTTAGTGGATTCAAGAATTTGAAAATGAGCAGCGACCAATACTCTACTATGAACTGGCCTCAGCAAGAAATTAATTTAGTTGAAATAACTTCAGTCGGTGAACAGCAGTTACGCGATTTAGGTATATCAGTTGAAAAAGATGCACCTCCTACCGATGATAATCTTTATCGTTACTTTCTGACTTTTTCACATACTTGGCTCAATTCATTGCCTGCTTCTGACACCGAATATGTAATCAATTTTATTGCTGATGATAATAAGGGTCATAGCACAAAGGCTCAGTTGCGTATTGCTAATACAGAAGCAGCTATTATTTATGAAGACCCTGTAGAGGTTGATGCAAGCTCAATGAATAATGACCGTCTGGCGGTACGCTCGACTGAGGCTACGGTACCAATTAAAATACTTGCCTCGTCTGCAGAACTTCCTACGGTGCAATATCGTGAGAAAGGCCAGAATGAATGGCAGACAGCTTCATCTAATGACACACGTAGTCTGACACGTGCAGGAAATACTGTTGAGGTTAAACTGGAAGGTCTGAAGCCTGCTACTGAATATGAATATCGTGTTGTAAGTGGTGACTTTGTATCAGAAGTTTATTCGCTGACTACAGAAGGACAATTCGTTATACCTAATGCCTCTTTAGAGGAATGGAGTAATTTTGCTGAGAACAGTAAGGTGCTTATTCCTAATGCTAACGGTCAACGTACATTCTGGGATAGCGGTAATCATGGTTCGTCTACTATGAATGTTACCTTGACACAGAACAGTAATGAAATAGTAGGCAGTGGTCAGTACAGCGCTCGTCTACGCTCTCAGTTTGTAGGCGTTGGTATAGCTGGTAAATTTGCCGCTGGTAATCTCTTCGCCGGTACTTATCTGGAAACTCAGGGTACAGATGGCCGTCTGGAATTCGGACGTCCTTACGATGGCTCTCATCCTAAAGCATTACGTCTCAAGGCTCATTACCGTCCGGGTAAAGTTGAAAAGAAAAGTGACTATTTTGCAGTAGGTGATACAGATATTGCACAGATTTATGTAGCTCTATCTACAGCCCCTGTTGAAGTACGTACTAAGAAGTCTAATCAGAAACTGTTCAGTCCTGATGATAAGGAGGTACTTGCTTATGGACAGGTAACGTGGGAAGGCGATTTTGGCCCCGATGGTCAGTTGGCAGAAGTTGAAATACCTTTAGAGTATTTCGAACGTGCTCATGATAATGATGCAACGACACTTATAATCGTTTGCTCGGCATCGAAGTTCGGAGATTTCTTTACAGGAGGTGAAGGTTCGCTGATGTATGTAGATGACTTTGAACTTGTGTATTAATCTGTAAATAAGATAAATTGTTGTGAGCCGCTTCGGGAAATTCCGGAACGGCTCACTTATTATAGTTTCGTGAGAGAAATATCGAATGGAACCTCTTTATATTTTTTGAAGCAGAGTATTAAAATTCTTTGTGTGTAGCTATCTGCAATCACAAAAAATTACTAATTTCGCCTCGCTAATTACTGAACTCGTTTTTATAATATTTTCAATTCGACTAAATGAAAAAACATCTTTTAAGTCTTGTGACTTTATTTGCTGGTTTTTCTTTACTTACTTCTTGTAGTAGTAAAGATGATCCCAAGGTTCCTACACCTGATGCTGCCACTTTTACAGAAGCAAGTGGACTTACCTTAACCGTAGACGGAGCACCTATGCCCGGTAAGACTGTTAAGTTTGCACCGTTGGCAGATGGCTCAAAAGCTACACTTACAATGTCAAGCACATTTGATGTGACAGTAATTCCCGGCTATCAGAGCAGAATGATTGAGGGTGACTATGTGCAGGCTCCAGGCGTATTACCAGGTTCTCCGGTAACCGAACTTACCGTTTCCCTGAAATATAATGAGAACGTCTATACCTTCTCAGGTGCAGACGAAACAGAATACTGTACTTTCTCTTATTCAGGTTCTCTTGAAGGAGATAAGCTCAATCTTGCTATCAATGATGTGAAGCTTAAGAATACCTCATTAGCTGGAACGACATGGAACCTTGTTGAGATGGACCCGGTAAATCCCGATGCTAATAACGGTCCTATCCATATAGTTTGGGAGCCGTGTGATCCTATGGACCCAGAAAATTCAGCTTCTGTAGATATGGGTTTCATGAAAATGCCACTCCAGACTGTTATGCAGCTCATGACTGTGATACCTATGCTTCAGAATCCTACAAATCCTGAAGGTGAACAGTGGAACGTGTCTACTATGCTGAACTATGTGCTTAAGAGCATCAAGTTTCAGGCTGACGGTAATATTGTGGCAGAGTACCGTGATACAAAAGGAACTCAGTCAATCACTACTTCTCCGGTCAATCTGGTACAGTACGTGGTTAAGGAAGACGGTGGCCTTCTGATATTCCTGAATCCTCAGGCCATTGCTCTTGCTGATAAGACCAGAGCTTTAGATATTAACTCTCTGTTAGCTACTGTAATGGGTCAGGTACTGCCTATGTTGGCTAACGGTGTGCCTATGGAATATGAGAAGACTGGTGATAAAATGAGTCTTTTCCTCGGTAACCAAGTACTCCTCCCTCTGCTTAAGAATACCGTAAATGCCCTGTTACAGGATCAGGAATCTGTAGACGCACTTATAGCTCTGATTGCAGCTAATGAAAGTATGGCTGATTATATGCCTATAATTGCAGCCGCTATTCCTTCTCTTCCGACTGCGCTTGCAAAGACTACCAATATCGAGATTGGATTAAATTTTGTCAAGGAGTAATAAAACTTAGTTTCTTATACTTGTTAAGAGATAACTATTTATAACTCAGTATATTGTTTAAAGGGTCTGACTCTATTGTCAGACTCTTTTCTTTTGTTTTTTCGCCTGTCGAGACTGAGAAATCACAGCGATGTTGTTCGAAGTCATCGGAAAAACTGACTGTTGTATTCCAGCATGGCATGAACTGAGTTATATGCCGTACAAATTCCCAAGTATTATAGATAAAATAGGGCACTATAACATTCTGTGGGTAATCGAACTACTATTGTATAAAGAATATTATTGGCTTATAAGAGAAATAACTTTTGTGGCCTGTCGGATTAAAGATTTTGTTGTAACTTTCCTCTAAAACGTATTTCAGAAGATTTAGGTAATTTCATA
>CAYNUE010000033.1:0-32251 GCA_964400325.1 uncultured Sangeribacter sp.
GTCAGTGTACGGAATGTATCCTCGGCAAAATCCTGGTGGCCGGGAGTATCAAGGATGTTGATTTTATAATCACCATAGTTGAAACCCATAACCGATGTAGCTACCGAGATGCCACGCTGCTTCTCGATTTCCATCCAGTCGGAGGTAGCGGTCTTTTTGATTTTGTTGCTTTTTACGGCGCCGGCCACATGTATGGCGCCACCGAAGAGGAGGAGTTTCTCGGTCAGTGTTGTCTTGCCGGCATCAGGGTGTGAGATAATGGCGAAGGTGCGCCGGCGTTCTATTTCTTTGGTGAGGTCTTCGGTCATGAGAATGTAAATTATATGAGGAGCAAGAGAGGTAGGAGAGATTAGAGGAGTCAGGAATTTTTGAGATTTGAGAGGCAGCGTTGTAGAGAGTCGTGCCAATAGGGAATCTCAAGGCCGTAGACACGTTTGATTTTTGCCTTGTTCAGAACTGAGTAGAGAGGACGTGTAGCGGCTGTGCGATATTCGGAGGAGGATACGGGAAGAACTTTTACATCGCGTCCAGTGTAGCGGAAGATGGCTTTGGCAAAATCATACCATGAGGCTACGCCTTCATCAGTAAAGTTGAAGATACCTGATACCCACTTACCGGATTTGAGAATAGAATAGATAGCGTCGGCAAGATCACCGGCGTATGTGGGAGTACCTATTTGATCGCAGACCACCCTCAACTCAGGCTTTTCATCGGCCAGACGCAGCATGGTAAGCACGAAGTTATTGCCATGTTCGGAATATAACCACGAAGTGCGCAGTATAATCGAGTCCGGACAGAAAGCTGTAAGGACGCCTTCACCTTCGAGTTTGGTGCGTCCGTAGATGGAGTGCGGATACGGTTCGTCACTTTCGACGTATGGACGGCAGTTCTCACCAGAAAATACGTAGTCGGTCGATATGTGAATGACACGTATACGATGTTTGCGTGCTGCTTCAGCCAGATAGCGGACAGCCTCGGTGTTGATACGCGAGGCGAGAAGATTTTGCTTTTCGGCGAGGTCGACAGCAGTATAGGCGGCGCAGTTGATAATGACATCAAAACCGGCGCCGGCAAGGAAAGGCCCGATAGCCTCGCGATTGGTTATGTCGAGGGTATCGGTGTCTGTTGGGACTATCTGTATGTCTGGGTCGTCAGAAAGGCGATTCTGCAAAGCGCGGCCCAGTTGGCCGTTCGCTCCTGTGATAAGTATTTTCATATTCCGGAGTGATGGTGAGAAGAGAAGGGGTTTTTCATGAGCTTTCTGCTGGTGTTTAATTGTCGGTGAAGAGTTCGTTGTTGAAATCCTTCTTATAATAGTGCGACAGCACAGCAAGATATTTTGATATCTGTTGCATTGCCTTCAGTGTCTCTTCGGAAATCTCTTTGCCCTGTAAACGCAGTAACAACATACCATAGAGAGCATCGAAGCAGGATTCTATTTCATCTTTCTTATTATCGCCAGCTTTAGCGCGTATCTCAACTATGTATGGGAGGGTAGCGTAAAACTGAGCGTTATATGTAGCATATTTCGGGTCAGCCATGAGACGCCGATGCAGGTCTTCAAGAGCCAGAATGACATTCTTGTTAATCTGCAAGTGACCTGATTTGACCACATCTTCACGCCGCATCATGTCAATAAGCGACTCATACCAGTCTCTCATTTCTTTACGCTGAGTGTCTGTGAGATTGGTATAATGGTCGATAATATTTGATTGGATCTTGTCTATGTCAAGATCGTTGGCGCGGATAAGGTCTTCTATCTGCCACATATAGAGCAGGTATTCCGCGATATTCTCTTTTTTCTTAGCCGAGGCAGTTATCATAGAGTGCAAAATTACAAAAAATTCATTACTTTTACAACAAGTAAGGCACGGGCGAGTTTGCCTTGTGTGTTATATTATGTTATATATTATTAAGGAGTAGAATGGTTATGCGACTCACTTACATATATCATGACTGTTTTGTGCTTGAGACCTCACAGGCAGTTGTAGTGTTCGATTATTGGCGTGATTCTGAAGAAACGAAACGCGGCTGTCTGCCTCGGTTTTTTGATTGGTTGCCTCATGATTTACCAGTGTATGTGATGGTGTCTCATCATCATAAGGATCATTACACACGTGATATATTTGAGTGGGACCGTTTGCGTAGTGGAATTCATTATGTGTTGAGTTACGATACAGCTAAGAGTGCGCGTCCCTATATCAGTGCTGATTCGCATTATGCTGGACATAAGGTGGCTGAGTCACAGGTATCAGTGCTACGACCTGGGGAAAGGGTTGTTTTGCAGGGTTTGACTGTGCATGCTTACGGTTCGACTGACACGGGCAATTCGTGGGTAGTTGAGAGTGGGGGCCACAGTGTGATGCATGCCGGTGATCTTAATGCTTGGATATGGAAAGATGAGTCGACAGAGGCTGAGGTGCGCAAGGCTTTGGGTGACTATCAAGCAGTGCTACGAACCATAGCGGCGGAGTGGCCGGAACTTGATGTGTGCATGTTTCCCGTTGATTCGCGTATAGGTACAGATTACTGGACAGGTGCAGCTATGTTGGTGAGAGCTATAAATGTAAGGCGTTTCTTTCCGATGCACTTTGAGCTTGGAGAAAGCGCGGAGGAGGTAAAGCGGCGGCATCACGATGCCGCCGACTTTGAGGCATACGCTAATTGGGAACGAGGGGAATATATAATGCTTGGGAGCGGAGGAAGCTGGGCAAAGGCTTAGCGAGCTAAAGCTCGCACACAGCAGGCAGGGCTTGGGGGCAGGCACGGCGAGCTAAAGCTCGCACACGGAACCAGGAGGCACACTTAGAACTTGGGGGTAGGGTGTTTTTAGGGATGAGTGAGGGGGTTAGTGGCGTGGGCGGCGTCGGAGACGGGCGAAGAGGAGGCCTTCGGTTGTGTCTGCACGTATGAGGGAGAAGGAAGATAAGTAAGCGTTAGCCTCAGAAGTAGAGATTGTGTCAGTGCGAAGAAGGAGGACGCTCATACCGTAACGGGTTTCGTGGAGGAATGAGAGTTCAAGACGGTCTACAAAAGTGGTGTCGAAGTCTGCGAGAGTGAATTGGTTGAGGAGCATTGTGACGTAGCGAACGGTGTTGACGTGGCGGTAGGAATCGAGGTCACAGTATTTAAAGGTGTAAGGAGTGGCTGGGGCGGTGGCTTCGATTGCTCCGGTAGGAATTGTGGGGGTTGCGGAGTCGGGCCAGGGAGTAGTACCAGTAAGTGAAGTTGTACCCATAGGGACAATAGGGCAATGGCGTACTTGGCGTGCGATAGGACATGGGCGTGTTGAAATCATGTCGGCCGGGAGGTTGAGGTGGCTCAGACCGACGTTGTGACGTGATTCTATATCCATGACCATCCAGATAGAACGAGCATAACCCATGACCTGACCGTTACAAGTAATCATGAAGGCTCGTTCGGAGAAGCGGCGGTTCCATGATTCTATCCATGTGGTGATGGTATATGTGTCGTTGACTCGAGGATAAGTCGTCATTTCGATAGTCAGACGTGATAACACCCAGCCGGCATGTATATCAGCCATGGCTGGGTTGCCTATGCCGAGAGAATTGGCATGTGCAGTAGCTATATCAATGATTTTAGCTGTGAGAAGAGGTAATGATAACTCCTGTTCGGGATTGGTTTCTCCGGCAGAGAGGAAGTATGTTTCGGAATATTCGGGTGTCATAAATGAGAAAGTGTGAATTTGGTATCAAAAGAGATAACACCCGAGAAGGGGTAAATAGCGAAAAAATTTTTATCTTTGTAGCCCAAAACTGCAAAATCACCGCACTGCCGCGAACAGAATATGATATACTCCCATCGCCGTCCGGCCCGCCGTGCGGGTATGCTGATGTTAGGCACGATGTTATTAGCATCGTGCTCAACCAGTCGTCATGTTCCTCAGGGTCAGTATCTACTTGATAAAGTCAGTATCACTTCTATAGACAGTACAGGCAATGAACGTGAGCAAGAAGAGCTGAATGTTTATCTGCGTCAGTTGCCTAATCATAAGATGCTGTGGAGTATGAAATTCCGTTTGGGTGTCTACAATATGAGCGGTAACGATACGGCTAAATGGTATAATCGCTGGATACGTAAATTAGGAGAACCTCCGGTGATTTATGACTCGACCTTAACCGAAGCAGGTGCCGAACAGTTGCGTATGATGATGGTCAACCAAGGTTATTTAGCAGCTGAGGTGGAAGTAGATACTGTAGCAGATGCTCAGAATCGTAAGATGCGTGTAGATTATCGTCTGTATCCAGGTAAGGCACATACTATAGCCAGTATCACTTATGACATACAGGATTCTACGCTGCGGGATTTGATTATGACTGACTCAGCTCGTCTTATCATAAAACCCGGTATGGCATTAGACCGTAACCTGCTTGATACACAGCGTGACATAATAACATCACGTCTCAACAGTCGAGGCTATTATGCCTTTACTAAAGATCTTATAACCTTCAATGCCGATACCACAGCCGGAAGTTTGTTGACTGACCTCACCATGAAGATAGGAAGTCCTCATGAACGTACGGCCGACCAGAGAGTCTATTTTGATTCGCACCGTACGTACACTGTGCGACGTGTGATTTTTGTTACTGACTATGACCCTACTGAATCAACGCCACTCAATCGGCTTCAGACAAATGACACGGTAGACTACAAGGATATAACAGTGCTCTATGGGAAGAATCATTATCTGCGCCCATCGGTGCTTTATGATAACTGTTTCATACGTAGCGGCCACAGGTATGACCAAAGAGGCGTGAATCGTACCTATCAAGCTTTATCGCGTTTTAATATTCTGAAATTTGTCAATATACGTTTCATACCTGTCGGTGACCCATCAAAGACAGGACTTATAGATGCATACGTATTACTGACTCCAGGTAAGAGTCAGAGTGTAGCTCTTGAACTTGAAGGTACCAACTCGGCCGGAGACCTTGGTGTGGCTGCTTCGGTGACCTATACACATCGTAACATAGGACATGGTTCGGAGACACTTAATTTCAAACTACGTGGTTCGTACGAATCGTTGAGTGGTAATCTGGAAGGATTGTTGCATGACCGTTATATGGAATATTCTGTAGATGTGGGTGTCAACTTCCCGAAATTCAAGGCTCCGTTATTGAAAGAAAGGTTCAAGCGTAGAATCAACGCTACGACTGAGCTTAACATGTCTATCAATTATCAGGAACGTCCTGAGTACACCCGCATTATATCGACAGCCGGTTGGTCATATAAGTGGACTGAACGTGTGACACGTAACCGTCATACGTACACTCCTGTAGACATCAACTATGTCTATCTGCCAGAATCGACTTACGATTTTCTTGACCAGATAGCTCCTGATAATCCATTGCTTCGGTACAGTTATGAGGACCACTTCATAATGCGTATGGGTTATAGTTTTTACCATACCAACAAGCGCGAACATGCAGGTATAGGATTTATGCCCAAAAGCAATATATACACCATAAGGGTCAATACGGAAATAGCTGGCAATTTGCTTTTTGCACTGAACAGTATCTTCACTCACCGAAGTGACTTTCACCAGAATCCGTACAAGATATTCGGCATCCATTATTCGCAGTATTTTAAGGTAGAATCCGACTATGCTCTTGTTCATGCTTATGATACGCGTAATTCACTTGCTTTTCATGCTGGATTCGGTATTGGTGTGCCGTATGGTAATTCTACGATACTACCGTTTGAAAAGCGATTTTACGGTGGTGGTGCCAATGGTGTGCGCGGTTGGGACGTGCGTACACTCGGCCCGGGACGCTATCCGGGTACCAACTCGGTAAGTGATTTCATCAATCAATGTGGAGATATACGTCTGGAAGCAAGTGTAGAATATCGTGCTAAACTCTTCTGGGTACTTGAACTTGGAGCCTTTATTGATGCTGGTAATATATGGACTATACGTAATTATCCCAATCAGCCTGGCGGAGAGTTTAAGTTCAACAGTTTCTATAAGGAAATAGCAGCTGCCTACGGTTTAGGTCTGCGCATGGACTTCAACTATTTCTTGCTGCGTTTTGATATGGGTATGAAAGCTCGTAATCCGGCTCTCGGAGCTGTGGAATGGCCTCTGATACATCCTAATTGGCACCGTGACTCATCTTTCCATTTCTCTATCGGCTATCCCTTCTGATGACTGGATTAGAGCTATGTAGGTGTATCATAAGTCTAAAAACGATAAAATCTTAAAATATCATATTTGATTATCAAATAGTTATAAATTGATTTTTGTTAAAATTTGACTTATGATACACCCTTATCAGATTACAGCTGTCTTAGTATTGAGGGATCTTTAATTTTTGTGTCTTCTGCAAAAAGAAGAATCTTTGAAATAATTTCCGCTGTCTTGGGGTCTTCATCAAGAAAAGGCAAGAATATACGTCCTCGACTTTGAGAGTGAACCGGAAGCACAGCAATCTGGGAGCCGCCTTCTTTATGAATGACACCACTACCGAGATGAATGTTATAGTTACCTAAGTTCCCTTTGATTTTTGCGAAATTACCATTAATTTCCACATTAGATATGCCAAACATGGGTATAGCATGTTCGACAATGACACGTCGCATCTCTATCGTAGAATGGCTTGCCTCAGGATCAACACCCCCAGCGTGTGCGACACTCACGGCGAGATCCACATCACGCATTATCTCCGAGAATACTATCGGTTGTACGTCTTCTATCTTTTTATCCTTAAAACTACGGCGATCATAGAAAGCTACGTATTCCAGAGTAGGAGCTTCGATATCTGAAGGAGAAAACCAATCTGCCATAGCGTATATAACTGCAGTGACATTACCATTAAAGCATACCTTCTGTAGGCCATTTTCATAGTCCACAATCCATTGTCGTTTCTTTAAGACTCCTACTGTCCGAGCCGGCATAATTTGATTACCTGCGTAACGCATTGACTTAGCCTGTTCTTTCTCTTCTGTAGTTGGCACATATAGCTCACGGAATATCTGCTTGAAAGGCTGACGCCACTGACGCTCAAACAATGAATGCTGGTACAGGCTCCAGACTCCAGCCTTCATAAGATCGTAAGGATGAGCGATACGTAACCTATCTTCAGGAGATATAGCTATAATATCACCATCAGCCGAAATTATGTGATGGCCGGTATCATCAGGAAACCCTAATATATTATTGTCTTTTATGAGAACCAGACGTGAAAGCATAGCCCAAATAATCGGATTTTTACGAAGCTGTACTATTTCCTCACCTGTAAATTCAGAACAGTCTGTCATGGCTGTTTCCAGTAGTGCACGACCACGAAGGTACTGTTCTTTTAGTTGTCGGTGGATTTCACGTATCTTATCTACATATTTGTCTTTTTTTAGTCGGGTAGGTATACTCTGCAGACGTTTGCCTTTACTTTCTATTACAAGTTCCGGCTTGCCTTCTCCTAATTCTATGTAGACAATAACCCCATCAATATCTTTCGGAGAAAGATATTGAGCTACTTCCTTTATAAGATCAGCTTCCATGCTCCATGTAAGTCTTGTAGAGTCGCCGAATCCAGCAGTACGCGCAAGATTATCGAGTGCGAGTTTTACTGCCCGGCTTTCACTGGCTTGACGTTGTGCACCAAACTGTTTGCTTTCTTTCAGAAATCTGTTGAGGAAAGCATAACGCTGACGCAGGTCTTTGAGTCTGTTTCGGCTGAGTGGTATAAGGCCATACGCTACAACAAGGTCCTTATTACGTTTATCTATAATATTTTTCTGTACCTCTTTAACTTTTAGAATTCCTAAAGAAGCATCAGAGAGCTTTCGTGCACGAGTGTGACGATTACTTTCCGAAATATATTTGGCAGCATCATACACTACCTCAAAACGTTTTTTTCCAAGTTGTTTGTATACTTCACGGAACCATACGGTATCAAATGCACCATCAACTAAATCCTCAGGCGCAACTGAAGTATAACGTGTGAGACGAGATTTAATGTTGTCATCAAGGCTTTCGCCAGTATGAGCTATAAAATAATAAACGGCACTTTCGAGACCTTTCCAACCGATAGCTTTCTCTACCAGTTCCAACCAGCGTGGAGAGTACATTGCAGCTTCTACAAGTCTTTCATCAGAAATTCCGTACTCTTCTGCTTTTTTCTTTAACTCTATGGCTGTATCACTCTCGGCAGGACAACTGACATGCAGTAACCATGAGAATATGTCACGTTTGCTATCACCCAAACCCCAAAAGCTACATTTGGGTTTTTCTTTACCAAGGCCTGTAAGGATTCTAAGCAAATAATCTATTCCGGTAACAACATTGATTTTACTTGCGAGTTTTGTAACCACAGTAGGTGTGTCACCACGCTGTAGTTCTATATCTAAGATACGGTCAATAGCCTTATTGACAAGATTACACTGAACTGGAGTAAGTTGTTTAAGCTCTTTTTGCCAGTTATACCGTCTTGGCGCTTCTGGTAGACGAGAGGTAAGATAGTCCATCATCTCTGGAGATGCTTCACGTCCTATTATCTCGTGCCAAAACTCATTATCAGTGATTTTTCTCATATCCCATAAACGAAGATATTCACTCGGAATCACAGGATTGAAACTCTTTTTGTATCCGAGTACACGATAGAATTCGTATCTCGCTGCAAAGGATTTGATAAAAAGATTGTCATTACATACGGAGGAAGCTTCTTCCAGAAGTCTACAGAATTTATCGAAAGGCCATATTTCAAAGAGAGAGTATTCTTTCTCTCTTCCATAGCAAGTGTCATTGTATTTATGTACCATTTCCTCTGGTTTGACGGTAGTAACTACAACAGATAGAACATTTGCGCAAATACTCCATACCATAGGATTAGCTAAAAACTCTTGTATAAGACAGGTGCATACTTCAAGAGCTTGCTGATAATAGGGGAGGTGTTGCAGATCTTTCAGAATGTTTTTCTTATGAAATGCCTTTCCAAGCAGACGGCTGAATAAAGGAAAGAAAGATATATGGTAGTTTGAAAAATCATGAATAGCCAGTTCAAGACGAAGCAGGTCTTGTGGAGAATTGATTTCTTCGTCATAAAACTTTTTCCACATCTCAGGTAGTACAAGAGCTTTTAAGCCGTCTCCATATTTTTCTATTTTGGGATTATTACCCAGACGCATAGTCTCACCCCACGAATTTTTGAACTCATAGTCAGCATTTGCCTCTATGAGTTTCATAATTTTGAGCATTATTTCCTGGGGACGATTCTTATTAGGGAATGTAAGATTCTTTTCTATATCGAAGTCTTCAGGATACTCAATTCTTAGATGCAGGTTATCATTGGGATTATAAAGACCGAATCCGTTAGCGGCAGTGTATATGCTGTCGCTACCTGCAGTATTATTAATTATATTTTCTATAAGTACACACTCTTTAGAAGTTGGCCTTTTAATAGATTCTACAGTAGGGAGAAGTGATTTTACAAGTTCAGAACGTTCACCTTTATCAATCCAATTCTTTATTATATCCAAGCCGGCAAGGCGACGTTCGGCAATTTTGTCATTAAGAAGTCTGTTAACAGATAACAAAGCCTTTTCATCAGACAGAGAGGAAAGTATAGCAATTGCAACAACACGCATACTTGCTGCCTTCAGACGAAGGTGGTCTTCTATGGTGAGATAATCCTCATCTGTCAGTTTTCCAGCTGTATGCAATTTCTTAATGATGTCACAACTGGTCTCGCGAGCTTCAGTTCCACGATCAGCCATACTGTTTACTGCAAACATGATTTGTTTGCGTGTTGAGGGTTGCCACAACATATATTTGATAGCACTTGCTCGTTCATAAGCATCCATATAGCCGATATAGTCAAGTGCCTGATCAATATATTGGGAGGAATTGAGTAGCAGAGCAATCTTAGTGATTTTTAAAGCAACTTCACCGCGGGACATTCTCATTGATAGCCATGGGAATACGTAGGGTTCGAAGGTTTCTGTCCCCTTCATAGATTCCAGTATATTGACCAAAGTCTTATAATCTCTGATTGCGCCCTCACGAGAGGCAAAAAACTCATTGAGCGGTGGGACTGGATTAGGCTCACCATACCAGCTGATTTGGAATTTATTGAGATATAAAGGTAAGGCACCTGCAATAATGCTGTGGTCATAAGAACGTTTCTGAAGTACCTCTGATACAAGGCTATTGTATAAATCCGGATACTGGATAGTTTGAAGCATAAGCATAGCTGCTTCAACTCTATAGGCTGGTGCGGAAACAATAAGTTGATGTATTGGAACTTCGATATCTTCCACACGGAAGAAAGCTAAAGCCCATAGGGCAAGGTAAACTTCCATGGCATCTTTGCTGTCAACGGCAGTAGCTGCTTTTTCAGGATTGTTCAGATATTCAGATACCAATCCTATAAACTTATCATTAATCCTTTCTGGTGCTTCGGTTTCGCCAAGACCTGTAGTAACAGCAAGACCACGCTTCACCGCTGCGAAGCGTTGAAGATTATTGTCTCTGATGATTTTCAGAAGATAGATATAACTTTCAGGTGTACCCTCATCCATCGTCTCTACGATTGCCTGACGTAAACCTTCTTGTAGTCGAGCAGCAAGAAGCAGTTTTCCTTCGAGTTCAAGTAGCTCCTGATTATCGCTTTTTACGATTGCTCTAAAGTAATCGTGTTGTAGACGATTAGCGTTATTCTCTGATGTCATTGCTTCTACAAGATAGTCGATACATTCTCTATCGCCACTCTTTATCTTTGCAGTCAGCCAAGGAGTTTTATCAAATGTATAGTTTATATCTTTTATCTCTTCCTGAGTTCTACCTCCCCTAAGAATTTCATAAGTGGTAAAACCGGTAGCTTTTAATGTAAAGAAAGCTTTTAAAGCTATCATTATATTATTGATATGGAGAGTAAGTTTTTCTGAACGTACCGAACGTCGTTCATATCCTATGGTATAAGGACTTCGAGCTTCTGAGGTTATATATAAATGCCATAGTTTAGTCCAGTCATCGCCTAACAGGAATCTGGGAATCTGATTTAAGGTTCCTTCAAAGAGTTTATCAACACATTCTATTTTCTGTTTAGATGCTGCTTTGATAAGATTAGTTTCAAAGTTGTTGTTACTATCGGTATAGTCGATATAGTGAAAGAAATCATTGATAAGCTCACGAATATTGTCAGTGAGATAGTCAGCTTCTTTAAATTTCTTTTCTATGGAGTCAATGTAATTTTTACAAAGACTGTTTATAGTATTATTCCACGATATTTTCATAGCTTGATATATTATTTACCAAAGTCTTCCTGCCAGTAATGTTAGTCTAACTACTGTTAGACGGTCACCTTCGGCTAAATCTATTTTTGTATTAAGATTTCCAAGTTGTACTCCGTTAAGGAACATTCTGTACAGGCCGTCTTCATAACATTGAATAGCATTAGCTACTGCCTTAGTGTAATCTTCTGTTGTGTCGTTGTATAAAATTCCGAAAGCTACACGACCAGTTTCGATGGTATCCTCAATATTATGTTGGGTAAGTATCCTATGGGTGATGTCGGCATCTGGATTATCTCTGTCTGAAGCGTTAATAGCTTTAAGATTAAAAGCTGTGACACATACGTAGACTACAGCTTCAATTAGTTCGGCGACAGTTGTAGGCTTTCCAGCAATTTCTATAGCAACTGGCTGCACAGACTGTCGTATTCGTCCTGGTTTTTTCTGCTCAACAAAAATTTTCATTATTAGTGAAGTATTTATTCTCAAAGTTAATAATAATGGTTCGTTAAAAAAATATTTATAGGCTTAAGCGAGATTGATTGCAAGGCTAATCGTTATAGCCTACTGAACATGTGGTGGGGATGATAGGTTTTAAAGAAAAGAAAGAATTGATATGAAAAATTTAGTGATATTTGACCTTGACGGCACACTGCTCAATACTATATCTGATTTAGGCGCCGCTTGTAACCATGCACTCAGAAGTATGGGATATTCTGCACATCCGCTGTCTGCTTATAATTATATGGTGGGTAATGGTGTGCGTAAACTTATGGAAAGAGCTGCTCCTGAGGTAGATGAAAATACTCTCAATGATCTTCTCAGGTACTTCCGCGAGTATTATGATGCTCATTGTACCGATACTACCGAGCCTTATCCGGGTATCCCTGAATTGCTGACTCAACTTGGCGAGTGTGGAGTATCGGTAGCTGTTGCTACCAACAAATATCAATCTGCTGCCGAGGAGATAATAAAATATTTCTTCCCTAATGTACCGTTCGTAGGGGTTCTTGGACAGGTGGAAGACCGACCTGTAAAACCAGACCCGTCAATAATATTCGCTTTATTGAATCAGTTTCCTACGCCCAAAGCACAAGTATTGCTGTGTGGAGATTCAGGGGTAGATATAGAAACAGCGCGACGCGCCTGTGTAGAGTCGGCAGGTGTAACCTGGGGTTTCCGACCCGTTTCAGAACTGCGTCGCGCGTATGCTGACCATATAGTCAGCAAACCGTCAGAAATAATGACTATTGTTGAGGGACAACAAGGTTTTGATTCATTTCTATAATACGTTTTACATCTGCTTCGGTACCGTCAAAAGGTCCGGAATGTTTTAGTTTGAGGGTACACATAGCAGCTGCGAAAGTACCTGCATCTTTAATATCAGCTCCTTGGGCACGCTTGTAGAGATAGCCTGCCATATAGGTATCGCCGCAACCTGTGGCATCGATAACTTTATCAACCGGATAGGCCGGGATTTCATAGAATTTGCCATCAGCATATATTACCGAGCCTTGATCGCCGAGAGTAAGGACTACTTCGCGGACACCCCATTCGGCAAGCTGACGTGCTGCTTCGTAGGGGTCTGACGAACCTGTGAGTGAGAGCATCTCGTGTTCGTTAGCTTTCAATATGTCTATATAAGGCAATAGGTCAAGTTTATCAGCCCAGTCGGTAGCCGATACTTGTTCTCCATCGACTTTGCGCAGAAAACCTTGGGCATCTACCGACACACGGCCTTGTGCGGCAAGATGACGTATGACTTCAGGAGAGAAGTCATCGGCAAGCAGTGTGCCCAGATGAAAAATACGGCTCTCTATGGAACCTATTCCTTCGACAGTGAAAGGATCGGCTTTGTCAAGGACTCTTTGAGTACGATTGTTTGAGTTTTCGCCATATACATTCTCGAAATATACGGACTTACGGCTCGGTAATACTTTTACCTCCAAGCCGCAGTCTCGAATGTCGTCGACGGCTTTCATTTCACTTTCAGCTAAAGAGGTGACGAGAAGAAAGCGCGAGTGGTCAAGATTAGACATAGCGTGAGCAAAATAGAAAGCCGTACCGCCGGGCATATAGACGGTATGATGCGGAGTGACTATCTTGTCGAGTGTTATATGGCCGAGACAGCAGATGTTGTAACTCATTTTTTAATGGTGTTGTTCTTACGGGTATTGACAAGTGAATAAAAGAGAACTACGCAGTAGGCCGCACAGGGTACCAAAAAGGCAGTTGACATGTCTGACATATTGGCTACCCTGCCCATGAGGTAGGCACCTACGGCACCGCCAAGAGGAGTCATCATCAGGAATGAAGAAGCTATCTTTGAGTGGCGGCCTGTGCCGCTGATGGTCATGGCAAAAATTGTGGGGAACATTATGGCCTCAAAAGCATAACAAACAAAGACACCAATGTGTGACACTATGCCGAGATGTGCAGTGACAGCTAAAGAGCCGAGGACTGTCATGACTGCACATACGGAGAGAACCTTACGGGCAGCAATGCGACTCATGACGGCACTGCCTGCTATACGAGCTAGCATGAAGAGCCCGAGGGCACCGAAAGAGAGTACGGTGGTAGCGGTCATCTTATCAAGCCAGCCATCAGACGTGGCATAGTTGATGAAGAGGGAGTTGATGGCTATCTCGGCTATTTCGTAACAAAATAGAGCCAAAAGACCGATGCGGAAACTGCTGTTGGCCCAGAGTGCTTTGACTGATTCGCTGACGGTCGGTTCGGCTGTGTCAGTATCTCCGGAAGCAGGTATGCTTATTTCTGGCAATGTGACACGGCTGAAAACTATGGCCATTATAAGTACAATAGCTCCCATGACAGTGTAAGGTACGGCTACTGAGCCGCCTTCGCCTGCAAATAAGAAACCGCCTACGGTGACGGGACCGAGGATACAGCCGAGACCGTTGAAAGATTGTGCGAGGTTCAGTCGGCTGGCGGCTGTATCTGGAGCGCCGAGTTCGGCTGCGTAGGGATTGGCGGCTGTCTCGAGTACGGCGAGGCCACAGCCTATGACGAAGAGTGCGAGCAGGAAGAGATTGAAGGACATGGCCGAGGCACCGGGTATGAAAATGAAAGCACCTATGGCGAAGAGTAGCAGCCCGAGTACTACGCCACGGCGGTAACCCCAGCGGGTAATGATGATACCGGCTGGAAGGGCCATGAGGGCGTAGGCTATATATGTGCTGGCCTGAATCATGGTGGAACGGGTCAGCGAGATATCAAGGGCTTCTTGAAAGTGCTTGTTGAGAACATCGAGGACTGAGCGTGCAAAACCCCACATAAAGAAGAGGGTGGTGATTAGCACAAAGGGGAGGAGATAACGGCGGGGGACAAGTGATGGCATTGGAGTTAGGGTATTATGCGGGGCAGAGCCCCTGGCGGAGACAAGCTTCGCGCGGGAATCCGGGGCAGAGCCTGGCGGAAACTTACGGGGCAGAGCCCCGAGCGGAAACAAGCTTCGCGCGGGAATCCGGGGCAGAGCCCCTGGCGGAAACAAGCTTTGCGCGGGTAAGTATTTTTAGCTTCGCGCGGGTAAGTAGTTTTGGTTTCTTTTGGTTTTGTGAGGGTGAAGGGGATGGGCTTAGGCTTTTTTGCGGCCGAAGGTGGGGTCGATGTGGACGAGGGAGCAGACGGCAAAGGTAGGCAGACAGCAGACCATGACACCGCAGAAGAAGTTGAAGAAGCCGCGTTCGCCATAGGGGGGTATTGCCAGTTCGAGGGGTGCGAGAAGGTCAAAGAAGGCACCGGCTGCCATGCCGGGTAGCATCATACCGAGGGCCATGAAAGCTGTACAGAAGGCGTAGTGAGAAGTGGCACAGTCACCACGGCTGAAGTAAAGCAGATATAACATGAAAGCTGTGAAGCCGAACCCGTAACCGAATTGCTCAACACCGACGGCGATGTTGATGAAGAGGAAATTGTCGGGTTGGACCAGAGCCAGCCAGCAGTAGAGGGCGCAGGGAAGCGTGAGGCTTAGAGCCATAGGCCATAGCCAGCGTTTCAGACCACCAGTGGCTATAGCAAGTCCGCCAATTATGCCACCTGCCAGCAGTGCTATTACTCCGACAGTACCATTGACCCAGCCTACTTGAGCAGTAGTAAGCGCAAGACCACCGTCTTCGTGTGGTGCCACAAGGAATACAGGTACGAATTTTACACATAGTGCTTCGGGCAGACGGTAAAGCAACATGAAAGCCAGTGCACTCACGATACCAGGACGGCGGAAAAAGGTAACAAAGGTATCGGCAAAGTCACGCACTATGGTGTGGGCTGTGACACCCGGTTCGGCATGGTCGGAAGTAACTGGAGGCATCATTCGTGAGTGCCATAGAGCCAAAAGTAAAAACACCACTGAAAGTAGGGCGAAGACCATGCCCCATGCACGGCCTATTGTGGGCATGGTCTGTTCGAGCCAGCCTGCAAGCATAACCAGTCCTCCCTGTCCTAACACTGAAGCTACACGATAAAATGTGGAACGTACACCTACAAAGGCAGCTTGGTCATGGGGAGTTAGAGCCAACATGTAGTAACCATCTGCAGCTATATCGTGTGTGGCTGAAAAGAAGGCCATGAGCCAGAAACAGATCAGAGTAGATGTAAGATAAAATGGAAACGGGAGCAGAAAAGCCACACAGGCCATGCACACAGCTATGAGTAGCTGCATGGTCACAACCCAGCGGCGTTTTGTACTGAAAAGGTCAATGAAGGGACTCCAGAACGGCTTTATTACCCATGGGAGATAAAGCCAGCCAGTGAGAAAAGCCATGTCTGCCTTATCGACGCCCATGTTAATGTACATAAGCACTGTCAGCGTGTTGACAGCAAAATAAGGCAGGCCTTCGGCAATGTAGAGTGTAGGAATCCAGCGCCAGGCTACTGCGGCATCACAATGTGTCGCCATTACAGGCGCTGAAGGAGATGTATTGTCGTCAGACATAGGATTGAAGGTTTTAAAGTCAGATTAGCGACAGGACACCAGTCTCGGCATATATATGCCGTAGTTCTTCAGTCGAGATACGTTGGTAATCATCAGCCCGTGGTGTTATGACAATGCCGGCCATTTCAACAGCTCCGGGACTTATGAGACGTTTTGAGTCGTCTTCTGCATAATAACATGCGGGTCTATGATTTGAACGAGGTACGGCCACGGCACGAAGTAGTCCCGAAGGGTCACGCCAAAAATAGGAGTTGACACGACCGTGGTCGGGTGTACCGGTTTTGGGGTCAATACCACATGCACCTGTTATGGCCCGAAGTGTAAGCATCCCTTTTGTATTCGGAGTTATGACAGCACTCCAAAAATCAAACGGGAGTTCAAGACCCCATGATGAGCCTATCTCGATACCAGGACGAGATACTGGATGCTGTTTCATACACAACTGCATGAGGGGAAGTTCTTCAGTAAGTACGGCCTGACAGTGAAGATGGTCGGGTGCCGAAGCTCCTGAGCGAGAACCATTGAAAAATACTGTCAGACCGGGGAGAGCTTCAGCCATAGCAGCCATTTCGAGTGGCATACAACTCTGTGGAGTATGTGAGGTAGAAGCAATGGTGAAATGAACGGGAAATACCGGAAAAGGGTTAAGAAGTAACTGCCAACCCTCCATGAGTGGATAAGGCACCTGCTCGGGCGGACGATTGGCAGAACATAAGAAACAAGGACGTGTTCCTATGTTGCCATTTGCATCGACTTTAGCGCCTGTCGAAACTATACGTGCCGGATTAAGTTGAATCCCGACAGTAAGGTCACCGAGCTGCAATGTACGCCGTTCGGTGAGTCCGAGACGCTGATAATTGTCGGCAGCCATAGGCCACAACGCAATCTGCTCTTCGATAAACGAAAGGTAATCGAACATAATGTTTAGACAAAATGAAAACCCGAATCAGTGAGAATCATAGAGGTAAATCGTCATCATTAAGCCATTCATCGTCATCAAAATCTGAATTTTCGTCCTCAATGTCAAAATCATCATTCAAGAAGCTCAAATCATTATCGAGCATAGGTAGAATCGAAGGCGTGTTAACAGAATTAAGCTTAATACGAGCTTGGATTTCGATGGAACGCAGATAATCCTTATAAATCTGATGGGCTACGACTGCCTCGGGTGAAAGGTCTGCATCAGAATTACCCTCCCAACGGCGACATAGATAAATGGCGTCATATATACGACCGACATAAAATTCGCGGCTAATACGCAGACATATAGCATAGTCTTCGCCATAGCTAACATCTGGGAAACGACACATACGCGCTATGGGAGTATAAAATGCACGTGGAGCGCCGAAACCATTGACACGTAGGGCATTGTTGCGTCCGTTTCGGTCAGTCCATTCCTTATGGTCTATTATACCTTCTCCGATTGGGTTGAGGTTAAGGTCAGTAAGACGGTAGCTACCTACGACCATGCCACATCGGTCGGAGTGAAATTTATTTACCACACGTGCCAATGTGTCTGGTCCGGCATAGACATCGTCCGAATCAAGCTGTACAGCGAAACGCCCACACCATTCTGAATCTATCGCACGGTTCCAACAACCGCCTATACCAAGATTTTCAGACGGGTCCGGTATTATGACATGCAGCCGAGGGTCATCTATGGCTTCAAGTACTTCGGAAGTTCCATCATCGCTACCATTGTTTACTACTATGACATTAAAGTCAAAATCTGTCTGTTGGGACAGAGCAGAGCGTACGGCATCACCAATGGTACGCACACGATTACGTACAGGTATTACGACAGAGGCTTCGACCGGAAATGAGCCTTCATCTACATTGACACGTTCTGGTTTTTCGAGTAGACGCGCTCCTATAAGCTCAAGATAAAGGCGGAAAGTGCCTTCATGTTCACGCTGCATGACTTCGGCTGAGGCCTTGAGGTAATCAAATTGCCGCTCACCTGACTTACGAAAGTCAGACTTATCGACTGTATAGAGATATTCAGGTATATGTACAAATCCCCCTATGGTTGATAGACGCAGGCGAAGAGAATACCAGCCGCCATCGAGCGGCATAGGGTCATTCCCAAGGTGATTTAGTAGCAGAGAAATAACGTGAAGTGTAATGGCAGCATTCAGAAAAACGACAGGTCCGAAATTGAACGAATCGATAACTGAGCCTATCTGATAAGGCGCTACGGGTTGACGTATCAGCGTACCGTCAGTCAGACGTTCGCGGTAGTAGCCGTAGAGCAGTGGCGATTCTGTATCGGCACCTATCTGCTCTACACGTTTTATAGCTCCTGGAGCAAAATCTACCGGTAGGTCGGAGAGAAGAACAGCTACATAATGCTGAAGCGGTGAATTGAGAATTGCTTCACGCAGCTGTAAGATATTTTCAAATCGTATTGGAGTCATGATCGAATCAGGATAGAGGAGAGAGTTATGTGGTTATCTCTTGAGAAAATCGAGTAACTGACGCATGAGGGTGTCACGAGTATCAGCATCGGTAATCGTCTCGAAAGGCACGGTCAGCGTAGCTGTGTTACTCTTGCCGTTGGTATGAAGTACGCCTACCGGAGTGTCAGTGGCACCGGCAGTCATGGCTATTGCAGAATTAATAGGATTGGCAGGAGCGATACCATCAGGAAGTTCGACTACGTAGCAGTCAGAATTGAGGGTAGCGGAATACTCTAATGACCCCTTGGTCAGATTAGAGCCCATAGCACCTCCTACAACACGGGCATAACCCGATGGCACGACAGGGTCTGAAACCGGAACGATACCTAATACTTCCTGACCGAAAGAACGGTCGGCCGATGAAGAACGCATACCAAAGAGCTCGTCGGCTATATACTGCCCACTGACAAGCAGGTCGCCACCTTTAGAAGTATAAGTGGTGAGAGCTTTACGCAGAGGTTCGGGAAGGGCTGTAAAACGTACTCCGGACATTCCGTTACCGGTGACAGTGGCCTTTTGTTTACCAAGTATAAGGTCGACTACAGGATATTTGTCAAGGTGTACAGAACCGTTTTCAACAGCCGAGGCACTTGCCGAAACGAACCCCATACCGGCAGCAGCTATGGAACGGCCATGCAGATAGGGATAATCAAACGTGTTGCCGGCTATGACCTGTGTCGCATAATTGCTTTCGCTACGGCCGTGACTTTCACCTGCAGCGCGTCGCATTTCGGTCTGGTGGCCAGTGAAAGAGATGTCTTTGATATAGGGCACACCAAAATCGAACATTGAGGAGAAACCAGCATTGCCGTCAGAATTGATTTCGGCCGGTCCGGCTACACGTGTGAAGCCGTTAATAACAAGCATAGGCTCTGAACCGTCGGGCGCTTCGCGTAGTGCAAGCACCTCGCTTGGGAAGGCGCGCCCGCCATCGTTGGCTGCGATGATACGGTAAGAATGGAGGTCGTGATCTTCGACTTCAAGTTTGAAATGTGTCTCGTGAGTAGAAGCCAAAAAGTGCCAACCCAATTCATCGTCAGTACGTTCCATGATGAGGTAACGGGTGGGCATAGCTGAAGGCTCCAGCGGGTCTGGCTGTGGTGCCCAACTGAGGCGATAGTGTCCAGGTCGTTCGCGTACGATAGCAAAATCGATAACAGGCATAGGCTGTATGACTACTTCACGGGCCTTGCGCTCAGATACGAAACGTGCCAGCGCTTTGTAGATGGCACGGCTTACAGTGAAACGGAACGAAGGATCGAGACCATAGCGCATGTCTGCGAAATTCTGATGACTCATAAGCTCGATGAGGGTAGTGGGCACTTCCGGTACACGAGCCTCAACGTATGACTTATCCCACATAGAACGACGTGTCCATGTAGGTTCAAAAGTCTTGCGTATGTCACCGGTTATCTGTCGCATAACCATGTCGGTGAGAGTACGTGAGTTAGAACGTGGAGTACCGTCGGTGTACGAATCACCATTATTGGTATAATAAATACCGAGTGTGCCTATAAACGTGTCATCAGCACGTTTGCCAGCGTCAGAATGAAGAGCGAAAGCGACGTCTACCGGTATGCCGAGTCCTTCGCAGCCAGGCAATACACGTGAACCACCAGCAAGGTAATTGACCCAGTGTCCACGTGCTGTGTAGTCGTCTTTATAGTCATCTGAGCCATGATAAGGTGAATATACACTCTCTGGAAATCCCGCCCAATGTAGCCAGTAACGTGCGCCTTCTACAAATCGCGGCATACCCGAAGTGATGAATTTTGGAGCTGGACCTTTGGGACGAGCTTGGTCAGAAGTAGTGTTCTCCGGTCCGGCAGTATCACCAATTATGTCGTCAGGATCGGTATCGCTATCTTCCTCTTCGCTGTCTTCTGTGTCAATGTCATAACCTGCCAGAGGCGTAGACGGGTCATAATATATGTCAGCACGTCGTGGTGAACGGGCTATGTTGCCCATACCACCGCCTATCTTGACAGCATCGGCTGTTACTATGGTTCCGGAAGCTCCTTCGGTAAGATTAGAAAGCACTACAACGGGTTCCGACTCGCTGTAACCAGCTTCGAAAGGGAAGGTGCCAAGATAAATCCATGTGCCTCCACCCATTGTCTGATTGACCTTGAAGGAACGAGAGCCACCGGAATAATTGACTGTGTAGAGAGCATCTTTTGTACTCTGAGGCAAAGACTTATAGCTGACATAAACTGCATATTCGCCATCTTCAGGAATATCAGCACACCATGCAGCCAGCGACACATCATTGCCTGAATGAGTAGTAGCTACCTGACGGTAAGTACCGTTTTCGAAAGGATTTTCTGTATCGCGGAAATCTGGCAAGTCGTAGATGAAACCTTCAAGTTCGCCAGTTGTCCACTTATGTTTACCGGATTTCTCGCGGTAGGTAGTTTGCGAGAAGAGCATGCCTTCGTCATTTGTGTCGTTGTCGACTATGACCTCATTGGGATTTGTGTCACGTTCGCGTGGCAGCATTACGTAAGCACCGGCATTCTCAAGCATAGGCACAACATAGGGAAGTATGTACCCCATAGTGTACGTATCCTCGACGGTTTCGAATAGCAGAGGACGTTGCCACATCCATGCACCTGAAGCCGGTTTATAATAACGTCCGTGACTGTGCCAGAGAGCTACTATATCGCCTTCCATACCTTTGGTAGCTTTGACTTCTGGATTAACTTCTACTACGAACGGCACATTAGTACGATAGCGTTCAGGAAGTTTGTCAATCGTAGTGATGTAGTATGCCAACGGTTTGGATTTAACCGATAAGGACACCGAGTAGTTATGCAGAGAATCGGGGAGAGCCTTAGAGATGCATTTTGAGAGGTCATCAATAAGCTGTCGTGTTACAGGCAGGTAGGTGAAGTTCTCGTTTAGGCTTACAGCTGCTGTACGGTTCGTAGCTTCAGGCTTGACACTGTTGACACGGAGGCCACCGGGGTCCAATGCTTCGGGAATCCATGCGAGTACGGCGTCATTGACCAGAAGTGTCAGCGGGTCGTTTGAGGGCTGTTCTACCGGAGTTGCCGGTTTGGAAACGGCTTTCTTGCGAGTTTTAGACGTGTTATTACGCTTTTTGGCGACATTGTTTTTTTTCTTACGTGAGCCAGTCGTATTCTTAGCCGAATTTTTTTTGGTTGCTGTACCTGTGGTCTTAGCCTTTGTAGCGGTTTTCTTTTTTGTACCTGTAGTTTTCTTACCAGCCTTCTTTGCAGTGGCTTTCTTTGTAGTGTTCTTTTTTGCCGGGGCAGCTGCTGCAGTTGGAGTTGGTTCAGCAGAGATAGACTCGGTTAGGGCTACCGAAGAAGCAGCTATGCCTACGGCGAGGAGGAGGGTATTTATATTGCGGAAATGCATGAATCAAATTGGAAGTTGAGAGAACTAAGAACCCGAAAGTAGGGGTCTCAATCTCAGTTCGGAAAAAGAAGAGGGGAATTGAGTATTGAATATAGAGCAACTCAATACTTGGAGTTGGGAGAGAGGTTAATTTACAAAATTAGCAAATAAATCGCTGTGAGCAAAACAGGAGTAGTATTTTAAAATCATTTTGCATTTGAAAGCTTAATGAGAGTATAATTTAAGGTTAAGTCAACCTATAATGTGGGAAATAATGGTTAAATTTGCAGTTGGAATAAATAAGAAAGAAAAAACACGACCAAGAACTCGGAATGAAAAATATAAGAAACTTCTGTATCATAGCCCATATAGACCACGGCAAGTCAACCCTTGCTGACCGTCTGCTGGAGCGTACCGGCACAGTGACGGGCAAGGATATGGAGGCTCAGGTGCTCGACGATATGGAATTGGAACGCGAGCGCGGTATAACAATCAAGAGCCACGCCATACAGATGAACCATCGCGAAGGTGGTCAGGATTATGTGCTCAACCTCATTGACACTCCGGGCCACGTTGACTTCTCATACGAAGTGTCCCGTTCGATAGCTGCCTGTGAAGGAGCGTTGCTTATAGTAGACGCCTCGCAGGGTATACAGGCTCAGACCATATCAAACCTATACATGGCTATTGATAATGATCTTGAGATAATACCGGTTATCAACAAATGTGACCTTGAAAGTGCCAAACCAGATGAAGTAGAAGACCAGATAGTAGAACTATTAGGTTGTGACCGCGAGGATATAATACGTGCCAGTGGTAAGACCGGTATGGGTATAGATGAGGTTCTTCACGCTATAGTAGAACGTGTACCAGCTCCCAAAGGTGACCCTGATGCACCACTGCAGGCTCTTATATTCGACTCAGTATTCAATCCTTTCCGTGGCATCATAGCCTACTTTAAGATAGAAAACGGTCGTATGAGAACGGATGATTTCGTAAAGTTCGTATCGACCGGTAAGGAGTATCATGCCGATGAAATAGGTGTGTTGAAGCTTGATATGGACCCACGTCCGGAACTGTCTGCCGGTAACGTAGGCTACATAATTTCGGGTATAAAATCGTCGAAAGAGGTTAAAGTAGGTGATACAATTACCCAAGTGGCGCGTCCCTGTGATAAAGCTATAGAGGGATTTGAGGAGGTTAAGCCGATGGTGTTTGCAGGTGTTTATCCTATTGATACCGAAGATTTCGAAAATCTCCGTGCGTCGCTTGAAAAGCTACAGCTTAATGATGCCTCACTGACATTTCAACCTGAATCGTCAGCCGCTTTGGGCTTTGGCTTCCGTTGTGGATTTCTTGGCCTGCTGCACATGGAAATCGTGCAGGAGAGACTGGGACGTGAATTCAATATGGACGTCATTACTACGGTGCCTAATGTATCGTACAAGGTGTTTGACAAGAAGGGCAACGTGTATGAGGTGCATAATCCCTCCGGACTTCCGGATGCAACTCTTATTGACCACATAGAAGAACCGTATATACGTGCTACGGTCATAACACAGGCTGATTATATCGGTCCTATAATGACGTTGTGTCTGGGTAAACGTGGTGAATTGGTGAAGCAGGAATATATCTCGGGCAACCGAATGGAGATTACTTTCGACATGCCCTTGGGCGAGATTGTGATAGACTTCTATGATAAACTGAAGTCTATATCGAAAGGATATGCTTCGTTCGATTATCATCTGCATGATTTCCGTGAATCGAAGTTGGTAAAGCTTGATATTCTTCTTAACGGTGAGAGTGTAGATGCCCTTTCCACATTGACACATGCTGACAATGCTGTGCGTTTTGGACGTCGTATGTGTGAGAAGCTAAAAGAACTGATACCACGTCAGCAATTCGATATCGCCATACAGGCTGCTATAGGTGCTAAAATAATAGCACGTGAAACTATCAAAGCTGTACGCAAAGATGTAACAGCCAAGTGCTATGGCGGTGATATTTCACGTAAACGTAAACTGCTTGAGAAGCAAAAAGCCGGCAAGAAACGTATGAAACAGATAGGTTCTGTTGAAGTACCGCAAAAGGCGTTTCTGGCTGTGCTCAAACTTGATTGAGAAGTACCATAATAACTCTAATATACTTTATGCCAACAAAACCTTTTCATTATCAGGAGATGTTCCCTCTGGGACCCGATACTACCGAGTATCGTCTCATAACTAAAGACCATGTGAAAGTTGAGAACTGGAACGGCCATGAGATGCTGGTGGTTGATCCAGAGGCTCTGACCATACTGGCTAATGTGGCTTCGCATGACTGCTCATTTATGTTGCGTCGCGAACATAACGAAATGGTAGCCAAGATTCTGGCTGACCCTGAGGCTTCGGCCAACGATAAGTTTGTAGCTCTCACTATGCTGCGCAACGCTGAGGTAGCCGCCAAAGGTGTACTGCCGTTCTGTCAGGATACCGGTACTTCTATCTGCGCCGCTTACAAGGGCCAGCAGGTATGGACAGGCTGTGACGACGAAGAAAAAATATCGGAAGGTATCTACAAGACCTATACCGAAAACAATTTGCGTTATTCACAGAACGCTCCACTTACAATGTATGACGAGGTAAACACAGGCTGTAATCTTCCGGCTCAGATAGAGATACACGCTACTGAGGGTGATGAGTACAAGTTCCTGTTCGTTGCCAAAGGTGGAGGTTCAGCCAATAAGACTTATCTCTATCAAGAGACTAAGGCGATACTTAACAGAAAGACTCTTGTGCCCTTCCTTATCGAGAAGATGAAGACTCTGGGTACAGCTGCTTGTCCTCCTTATCATATCGCTTTTGTGATAGGTGGTACTTCGGCTGAGGCAAACCTTGCGGCTGTAAAGAAAGCATCTGTTAAATATTACGATAATCTGCCTACGAAGGGTAATGAGTATGGTCATGCTTTCCGTGACATCGAACTTGAGAAGGAACTGCTTGAGGCTGCTCAAAATATAGGTTTAGGCGCACAGTTCGGTGGTAAATATTTTGCTCATGATGTACGCGTGATACGTATGCCGCGTCATGGCGCTTCATGCCCTGTAGGTATGGGTGTGAGCTGTTCAGCTGACCGTAATGTTAAGGCCAAAATCAACCGTGATGGTCTGTGGGTTGAGAAACTTGATGAATTCCCTGGTGAATTGATTCCGGTAGAATTGCGTCAGCAGGGCGAGGGTGAGGTTATAAAGATTGACCTTGACCGTCCTATGGAGGAAGTATTGGCTGACCTGACCAAGTATCCTGTAGGTACTCGTCTGTCGCTTAAAGGCACTATCATCGTAGGCCGCGACATCGCACACGCAAAAATCAAAGAGCGTCTTGATGCTGGCGAGCCGATGCCTGAGTATCTGAAGAAACACCCCATCTATTATGCTGGTCCGGCTAAGAAGCCAGAAGGAATGCCTTCAGGTTCGTTTGGTCCTACCACTGCAGGCCGTATGGACTCGTATGTTAACCAGTTCCAGGATGCCGGTGGCTCAATGATAATGATAGCTAAGGGTAACCGTAGCCAGCAGGTGACTGATGCTTGCGAGAAACATGGTGGTTTCTACTTGGGTTCAATAGGTGGCCCGGCTGCTATTCTTGCTAAGGATTCAATCAAGAATGTGGAACTGCTCGAATATCCTGAACTCGGTATGGAGGCTATCTGGAAGATTGAGGTTGAAGACTTCCCAGCCTTTATACTTGTAGATGATAAGGGTAACGACTTCTTCAAGCAGATTAAGCCTCGCTGCCCAATGGGTGGTGCTGAAGGCTGCGCGAAGTAATTGTAATTAACTCATAATTGCGTAATGACAGGGGCTATCTGACCACTCAGATTGCTCCTGTCATTACAATTTATCTACTTAAAATTAAAACAGACTATGGAGAAGATGCCCCCACGTGAGAAAGTGAATGAGGCTTGGAGTGCATTGGCTGACAGTAGAGTGAGGCTGGATAGGGAGAATAACAGGGCTGAGGTTGATTCGTCAGATGGAGCCAAGACTTATATAGTGACTTGGGATGGTGACCGTTATACTTCGAATGATAACGCTACATATTGGAAGCTTTATCCTGGTTATCCTATCATTGCTGTTATGATGATGCTTGGATTACTACCGTATGACAGGGAGATGGCAGAGAAATGGGCCGGTGTCAACTGGACACGTCTGAATAATGATTTCAAACGTGATTATGCTAAAGCCGTAGATGCAGTAATAAATGAGCGTGGGCTTGATTCAGCTGCTGTGGCTGAAGCTGTTGATAATGTCTATAGAGCTCTTGCTGCTTTACCGGGGGAGATAAAGCGCGGAAAGCTGCGGCCTCCGAAGTGAGAGTATGGGAGCAGAGCTCCCGGCGTGAACCAGCTTCGCGCTGGTATTTGACGCCGGGAGGGCTGCCCGAAGATAGTAAGGATATGGAAGCAGAGCTCCCGGCGGAGACCAGCTTCGCGCTGGTATTTGCTTGCTTGTTTGCTGCCGGGAGCTTTTTACAGATATGCTTTTACAAATATGCTTTTGTATGAAGGGAGGAGAGGTTTGCGAGGTGGGTTAGAGGCATAGCTCTCCGAGGCCGAGGTCTTGCAGGAATTCATTGACGACGGGGTGGGTAAGCGGGCGGCCGAGAGAGGTGCTGCTGACGTTGAGCAATGTGCGTACCGGACGTGTGCGTTCAAGTGGTACGAGCTCACATGCTATTACTTCGTCGAAGTCGGCTGTGGTAAGTGCCTGCGGAGTGTCAGTAGGACTACCACTGCGTAGGGAGGAGACATCTTCAAGACGGGCATAACGCATGTGTCCTGCACTATAAACAATAAGCAGTTTGTCAGATGGCTGTCCGAGACAAGCGAAGGCAAGGGGTTTTTCACGATAACGACTGTAACGGTGGTCGCGGTCTTTTTCGTCAAACTCTTCGAAAGGTATGGCTATAGCAGTGCCGTCGCCATAGACAGCTACAAGGGTAGTGGCGCGTTCATGCTCCTGTACAGCCAAAGAACGATCTGTTTCGTACGATGCTTGCTGACTCACTTCATAACTGTCAAGGCCGTAGAAGTGAATAAAGCAATGAGGTACAACATAATTTTCTTCCCAGTCATGACAGGGATTAGGGCGCAGGTGACCTACAGAGAAGGACTCTGCAAATTTTTCAAAAGTCGTTTCGTTAAACTGGGTGGCTGTATTGTCATTAACAGTCTTGTCTGTAGCTTTGTCTGTTGTGGACGATGTCTGTGACGAAGCACTTGCCAGAGATGTAGACTGGTCAAGCTCCGAAGCATCAGCCTCTCGATTGCGATCAGACATAATCTGACGTAATTCAGTAATGTCGAGGGTATATGTCGAAGTGCCCTGACGCAACCAATAATACCCGCCCAGACTTACAGGGTCAGTACAGGGACGTATATGCAGACAGTATACATCTTTACGATGTGGCGCACGACGGAACATATCATCGGCCCACACACCATCTATTAAGGAATTGACACGTGTGCCGAACGCAGCGCGTATGTCATTACGTACCCGGAGGTCAAAACGGTCTCTGGTGTGAAAATACTTCATATCTTCGTCAAGGCCAGAAGCGACACCATAATTATTGACACCTATATAGAGGGTGCCACCGCTTTCGGAATTGAGGAAGCCACATATACGTTGCATAATGTGGTCACGTTGACGTTCTGGGTCTGGACGTAATGAATCTGCTGGACAAATGTAGCTTGATTTGAACTCGAGTGTCTGTGACTCTTCTCCGAACGTTACCACCGAGGGAAGCTGCAGAGGTATCGACAGCAAGCGGCTTACTTCACTGTTGATTTGGTCTCGCATTTCCTGACTGAATTTGAATTCAAGAGAGAGATTAGACAGGAGAGCGAGTTTAGCCAGACGGCTTACCTTATCAGAAGTAGTGGATAGATTCCACAGTTCGTTGTTGCGGTCAGGATAATTGAAGTAGCTTAGTACTTTAAGTTGCAGAATCTCTTTTTGCAGACGTGGGTAGTCCATATAACCGTCTTCATCGAGACGCAGTGTTTCGACATCAATGTAACCTGAATCAAGGAAAGTCTTAAGACGGTTAAGAAATGACATGCGCCGTTTGTAGTACTCCGCTACTGACTCATCTCCTATAAGACGTGCCAAAAGACGACAGAATGCAAGATAGTTGAACATACGTACTTTTGACTCTTCAAGAGTAGCCACACGGTCAATGAGGCGTATCAGTTCGCGTACATTTTCCATGTCGAGCATACTGTCTTGCGGCTCGTTGGTATCGTCATCTTCAATCACGTACTCCACCCCGGATTCATAATAGGCATTATATTCGAAAAGTAACTGTGCAAATGCTTGTGTATGGGTAAATGCACGTGTCGGGTCAGCAGGGCCTATATAACGACATACTATCTGTCCTCGTGATGACACATGATCAAAACTTGCTTCAACTACTTCGTAAGACTGTACTCCAGGGTCATTGGCAGGGTCGAACAGACACAGAACAGAGTCACCGTATGACGATATACCCACATAACCAGGAGCAGTAAGACTACGCAAGTCATCATAGTAGGCATCGAGACGCTTGAAAAGTCGGCAATCGAATATGGTCTCTGTGTCACATGTCTCACGAGTATAATCACGTAGGTAAGGAAGTAAAGTGAAATCGTAATAACCATCTTCTCGCACTCGTAATACTTCAGCACGGAGACGTAATGAATTGCCTTGACTATCGCGAAAATCTGAAAGATGAAGCCCGTCAATATTATATGGTACTATCTCACGAAGTTTGAGATACCCTTCAATATCAGTTTCTACACCAGCGACATGACAGAAAAATTCATGGCCATCTTCGAGGATGCTGTCCACTACTATGTCGACCATGTCGCCTGCATGTAGGCGTATGGTACGAGTACGGCGTTGTTGGTTGGGTATATTCTTAAACAGCGACTGTTCTATATCGTCCCAGAATTTATTAAGTCTGCGATAATTGCTTTGGTCAACAGTTATAGGCTGGATGCGCTCGTTGCAGTATATCTGTATGTCATGCCATGGAAGTAAACCTGCGGGCAACACAGCGCGTGGTTTCTGTGGACTTGAAAGTGGCATCAGACTGATGGAGCGTCCTGATACATGGAGCGCAGCGTTACTGCCTTCAAAGGTCTGGCTGCCCTGCATATCTGGTATCTGATGTACTGAGGCTACCATGCGTTTGGCAAGTCCGTTGAGGCTTGCGAGGTCACTCCATTTGAAATCTGTGGTTGTGTCGAGACGATCGGTAAGAGCCAGAAAAGCTTTATCCATAAGCTGGTTACTCAGCCAGGGATTACCATAAGTAAGGTAACGGTATAACGCTGCGCGGTTGACGCTGAGATCTTCCTGGTCAGTGGGTAGGGTCATAAGCTGTTGCAAAGCCAGTACCAGTGACATCTTGTCTATGTAGTCGCGTCCGGTAGCATCTTCGTATGAGGCACGGTCTGCCCTCTCTTTAGCCAGATGTGCATAATAAGCTAACTGACGTCTGAAAGCTGAACGAAAAGGTTCAAGCATCCAGTTGGATTGTGAGCCGTTGCGAATAATATCCAATATATCGGTCATTTTGAGATCAAGCGTCTCTGGTCTCAAAGTGAATATGGCCATCACAAGGTCGAGATTCTCACCAGGATTGTAGAGATAGCCACTCTGACGTATCTTGACCAGTACAGAATTGATGAATTCCTCATCGCGCTCATCTTCCAGAAGAGAAAGAGCTTTGAGCAGAATCTGGTAACGTGCTACTGTCTTTTCGAGGCGCTGCTGATGTTTGGCACGTTCGTCTTCATACAGTGCAATCAGAAAATCACTACCTTCAAGTAGATAAAGTCCTAAATCGACAATAAGCTGAAGTAAAGTAACTGAACGTCGGTGTGGACTATCTTCAAGATTACGGTCAATAAAATCGAGTGCTCGCAGTATCCATTCTCCTTGTCGTGCCGCGTAACATTCACGTACTTGACTCCACGCCGGGTCATGTTCCATTAGGTCTTTAAGTAACCGCCATAGATGTGGACGTCCTGTAGCAGTGCAAAGTTCATCAAAATCAAAAAAACGCAGGCGCGGAGTGTTGACATCAGTAACAAGTCTTAGACGTAACCTATGAGCATTTATATTTTCAACACGACATCGTACCATATCGTGGGCCTCAAGATAAGGTGACCCTGAATGTGCCAGACGGAATAACAAACCCCGGGAGTCGCGTACTTGATAATAAGGTATAGCTTGATTTGTATGTACCGAAACTACACGGAATGGGTAAGTAAGTCCTATTTCATAAAATTGTTGTATGAACTGCGAATAGTCCTGAACAAGATAAATTTCATCGTTCTGATCGGCACGAGCCAAACATTTGAGTTCATTCGGGCGTGGGGCATTGCGTTGAAAATCGAAAAGTTTAATACGGTAATCTATTCCTTCATGTTCGACAATGTAGTATTGATTACGGCCTTCTTCTATAATTTCTGTGACGGGCAACAGATAAGAATGTTTGTCTTGCAGTGGCATAAGACTAAATTGTTTTTATAATTATGACAATTAAATTAAAAGTATATGAAAAACACAATTTTCTCCGGTTTATATGTGAGATACCAGGGTAAAATGCTAATAATAATGCCCAAATTTAATGAAAAAATTCGATAGATTAATAATTTCAAAACTAAAATTGACTTTATGCTAAAATAATCGTAAGGCAGACGAACGCTTGCATTATGAAATTAGCGTTCGTCTGCCTTACGATTATTTTAATTTTTGAAAAATTAGTTATCTCCTTGGTCTTGTGGTTGTTTGGGGAGAGTAATGTGCAAGAAGAGCCATCCTAAGAAACCAGCCAGCAGTGAACCGACGAGGATGCCGAGTTTTGAATTATTTAGAAGCTGCGACATGTAAGGGTCACCGGTACCGAATGAAAGGTTGGCTATAAAGAGTGATACGGTAAAGCCGATACCTCCGAGCATAGATATAGATGCCATCTGTTTCCAGTTGCAGCCTTCAGGCATTGGTGCCCAGCCGAGTTTGACACATATCCATGAGAAAGAAAATATGCCGATAAATTTACCGAGTACCAGACCTAAGATAATGGCCAGACTGACACCATGGAATATAGCTGAGAACTGTAGGTCGCCAAAGTAGATACCAGCATTGGCAAAAGCAAACAGAGGCACGATAATATAGTTGACCACCGGGTGAAGGCTGTCTTCCATATCCTGCAGAGGTGAGATGACTTTATCGGAAGCTGATTCTATCTCCTTGAGCCAGTTCATCTGGTCTTTGGTAAGGATAGTACGTGAGGTGAGTCTTTCGTCATCTTCATGAGCGAAGTAACTGATGTTTTTACGTATCGTCTTTATATATCCCTTAGGTGCAAATACAGGTTTGGCAGGTACGCAGAAAGCAATGAGTACGCCTGCTATAGTAGGGTGTATACCTGCGTTGAGGAATAAGAACCAAATAAATGCACCAATACCGAGATAGAATACCTTAGACTGAATGGAGAAGTAGCCGCCAAGTACCAGTATGCCGAGAAGAACGGCAGCTACCAAAAGCATCCAGAAATTGATGTGGGTAGAGTAGAAGATAGCTATGACGAGAATACCGCCTATATCGTCTACTACTGCAAGAGTCGTAAGGAAAATCTTCAGGCTGATTGGCACACGATTGCCAAGCATAGCAAGAACACCGAGCGAGAAAGCTATGTCAGTAGCCATCGGTATGGCAGCTCCGTCTATATAGTCGGAACCGTGTCCAATGATAAAAAATATCAATACCGGAATACCCATACCGCCTATAGCAGCGACAATCGGGAGTAGTGCTTGACGGAATGATGATAATTCACCGACGAGGATTTCGCGCTTTATCTCGAGGCCTACAGAGAAGAAGAATACAGCCATAAGCGCGTCGTTGATGAAGCCCATGACACTCATAGGGTGTCCGTTGTGGCTGAATAGGTTGAAACTACCTATCTGAAGAGCCATTTCATGGGTCCAAAGACTGTTGTAAAAGTTGTGCAGAAAGGGGAGGTTGACCACCAGAAGGGCCAGCACAGTGGCACACATCAAGACATTACCACCGTTGGCGTAATTCTTGAGTGTTTTTCTGGCGGTATAGAATACTTTACTCATAGTGGTAGAAATTGGGGGTGGAAATAACGCAAGCTAAAGCTTGCTCACGGAACCAGGAGGCACGTTTGGAGAGGTGAGT
>CAYNUE010000033.1:32351-33966 GCA_964400325.1 uncultured Sangeribacter sp.
GCAAGCTAAAGCTTGCTCACGGAACCAGGAGGCACGTTTGGAGAGGTGAGTAACGCAAGCTAAAGCTTGCTCACGGAACCAGGAGGCACGTTTGGAGAGGTGGATAGTGCAAGCTAAAGCTTGCTCACGGAACCAGGAGGCACGTTGGAAGAGGTGATGGCAAAGTTAAGGGTTAGGCGGGGTTTGGGTCATTGCGGCCGTCAAGGAGGGAGAAGAGCTGTTCGGCGGCTTGTTTGGTATTGACTTTTTCTATTTTATCGGTCACCATACCTGATGGGTCAATAATGAATGTGGTGCGAACTATGCCCATGTATTCACGCCCAGCCATCTTTTTCTGCTGCCAAACACCGAACAGTTCGCAAAGTTTACCATCTGTATCAGCTATAAGTGGAAAGGGAAGAGAATTCTTTGTGGCAAAGCGCTGATGACTTGCTGCCGAATCGCGGCTTACGCCGATAATTTGATAGCCCATATCTTCAAATTGTGGATAAGCATCACGTAGTGAGCAGGCTTCAGCAGTGCAGCCGGGAGTGTTATCCTTGGGATAGAAGTAAAGGATAATGTTTTTACCGGGATAGTCAGAGCGACGAACTTCACGACCTTCGGCGTCAAGACCGAGCAGGTCGGGTATCTGGGTGTCTATGGTAATTGACATAATGGTTTGGGTTTTAGTTTGACTTTTTAGATTTCACTGGGGAGAACAGATGTGGATTTAAGCTGTTCTAATATTCTTAACGCTTCGGGACGCCCTGCGTTCACCTTATCAGGATAATGTGCGTCGCTATTTATCACAATGGTGGCTCCGCTACGTATTAATTTAGGCCACCATTGCAGTGCAGGAAAAAAGCGTTGTGTAGAATTATAAGATTTAGTATTAATTTCAATAATTAGTCCGCTTGAGGAAGCATGGTTTATAACATCGTCTATAAGAGCCTTATACCAATCGGTGTTTTCTATTTCAGGCTCAGCCTGTGCAGCGTTGGCAGCTATTTTATCCAGATGTCCAAGTATATCGAATCCGCCACGTTCTATCATCGTGAGAACTTGTTCGAAATATTTTTCGACTACGTAGCGGATATCGCCTCCGTAGACATCTTTGAGATTGCGCGCAAAGCGTTCGAAGCGACCGTCACAATCGACAGGTATTCCGTCACGGGTAGGTACGAAATGTACCGAGCCAATACTGTAATCGAGCGGTAGGCGTTGGAAATAGTCAATATGGGGTCCCCAGTCGGGACTTAGAAAGTCAATCTCCATACCAGTGAGTATCTTCATACGGTCTTGATAGAAATCTTTAATACGTCCTGCTTCATCAAAATATGTCTGGACATCATTTTGTGACATATTGCAGGGTGAGTCTACCGATATAGGTGAATGAGGAGAAAAGCCATAAAGCTGCATGCCTTCAGTGGCAGCTGCTTCAGCCATAACCTGCATTGAAGCACGGCCGTCGCAGAATTGTGTATGCGAATGCAGATTGTAAAGATTGGAATCGGGGAGAATAATATTAATCATGATAGTTGATATTGTTGGGAGATAAACGAAGATAGACATGAAAAAGTGAACTGACCCCTAAAAGTTAGACAAATAACTTTTAGGGGTCTTCTTATGAGAC
>CAYNUE010000034.1:0-33440 GCA_964400325.1 uncultured Sangeribacter sp.
AATCTTATAAATCTTATAAATCTTATAAATCTTATAAATCTTATAAATCTTATATTATAAGCTGATTATTCTGATAGTACTTTGCGCAGAGTGTCTTTCCAGCGGGCGTAGGCCTCAAGATAAGGCGTGCGATCTGCGGCTGGCTCGATGACTTCGAGTACACGTAGTGACCCGAAGGCGTCATTGTTGTCAGCGTAGATGCCTGCACCCATACCTGCGCCTTTTGCAGCGCCAACAGCACCATCGGTATCTACGAGGTCTATAGTGGCACCTGAGACTGATGCTAATGTCTCCCGGAAAATAGGACTGAGGAACATATTGGCTTTGCCGGCATGTATACGCTTTATTTCCATGCCTATAGATTCCATTATCTCCATACCATACATGAAAGAGAATACAATTCCTTCCTGTGCGGCACGTAAAATATGGTTGCGATTATGAATATTGAAGTTTATGCCGTGTATAGAACATTCAATCTCTCTGTTCTCCAGTACACGCTCAGCACCATTGCCAAAGGGTAGTATGGTGACACCTTGAGAGCCTACAGGTACAGATGCAGCCAGTTCGTTCATCTCGGCGTAACTAATGCCTTCAGGAGCGATATTACGTTTCACCCATGTATTGAGTATACCTGTACCGTTAATACAAGTCATCACTCCAATACGTGTTTGGTAGGCATTATGGTTAACGTGAGCGAAATTATTGACACGTGATTTGGGGTCATAATCCACAGTGCCATTGATACCGTACACTACACCTGATGTACCAGCTGTAGATGCCACTTCACCCGGATTGAATACATTAAGCGACAGAGCATTATTAGGCTGGTCGCCGGCACGATAAGTAACCGGTGTGCCAGGTTCAAGTCCTAATTCACGAGCAGCTTTCTCAGTTAGTCGTCCCTGTTCGGAGAATGTTGAGCGTACTTCAGGGAAAATAGAAGCATCAAAACCATAATAATCCATGAGGAATTGTGCAGGGCCGTCCTCCTTGAAATCCCACAGCATATATTCTGATAGGCCTTCAGGGGTAGTACATATTTCGCCTGTAAGACGCATTGCGATATAATCTCCCGGCAGCATTACCTTATATATAAGTTCGAAAATCTCAGGCTCATTTTCTTTCAGCCAGCGCAATTTTGCAGCGGTGAAATTACCAGGAGAATTGAGTAAGCGTGGTAAACACACATCGGCACCAAGTTCGGTAAAAGCCTTTTCCCCGTAAGGCACACCACGTGAGTCACACCAAATTATAGCATCGCGCAACACATTGAGCTCGCGGTCCACTGCCACCAGACCATGCATCTGATAGCTTATACCTATCGCCTTGATGTCAGCAGGGGCCACACCACTTTTGGCAAGTACTGAAGTGGTTGCTTCCTTGAGATAGTGCCACCAGCTTTCGGGGTCTTGTTCGGCCCACCCTGGACGTAGCGCCTTTATAGGAGCTTCGTTTTTTGGAAAGAAATCGGCGGCAACACATACACCGGTCGAAGCCTCGACGAGAGCAGCCTTGACTGATGAGCTTCCTATATCGTATCCTAATAAATACATAGCTTATATGGTAAGTAGGGTTAGTTGTTTCAGGTATTTTGGGTTCAAATATTTAGAGTGTCAGAAGTGAATAAAGTTAAATCGCTTCAGATTTATTTCATTGTACGTTGACACTCTGATTCTCTGCCGAAGAGATACTGAGGTATGTAACCTCCATAATCTATCACTATTTTTTCAAATACTATACCGGGGTCCAGCGGAGCCAATGTCAAAGAATGTCTACCTCCATTATTTCTTTTTACGGCAAGAGGAATCTTCTTTTCCACAACACGGCGTGCTATGACAGGATAGTAAGTGGTATAGATATTTTCAGGTGCTTCGTTCATATCGCTGTTAAAATTTACTGTAACAGGTTCATCTCCATCGAGACTTATAGTATACCTATGTCCCTCGGGACGTGCGAAGGCAAGTGTCGATTTTACAGCTACGTGTACTGTCACCGAATCAGTTGCTTCAGGAAGTTCGAAAGCATATTGCAGTGATGCTCCTTCTGGTGAAACCGTATATGGCATTACTGCCATACCACCGAGAGTACGTCCCATATTAGGGATAAGAGTCCAATTTGCACCTGAAATAGCATTTTCAGCACAGTTGAAATGTGGTGCCTCCATTATAGTGACCCCAGGTGTGAGATTAAATATAACACCTCCCTCTAACGGACTTTCTACTTCGACTCGCTGTGGAGTGGGTAAGTTGTCAAAGGGAAAATCATCATTCCAGCTTGTATAGCCAATATGTTTCTGGCGCATCATGCCATTCCATTTACCTCCCGACATAACGGTGTTGTAATGTTCCATGAGTCTGCCATCACGTTTGAAACATTTCAATGCAAGTTCGCCCCATTCATTAGCTTCAGGCATATTACGTTCAGCCAGATAAATATTCATAGCTTGAGCATAATACATCTGGTAAAGATTTGACATAATTTGTACCGGAAACAGGATGAACTGTCGATAGGCATCTTGGTATTCCGGTTCAAGTTCTATGAATTGCCTCAGGGCTTCAGTTTCGAGACGGGCAAAATCATCTGTTACCGTTTTCCATTCGCCTGACTGAAGATTATAAGTATGGCTGTCAAGCATCTCAGGTGTTACGCGTCCGTTATACTTACATAACTGTTCGAATATGCGTGCAGCTTCTGCAGCTTGGTTCGGTCCGAGTTGTTGCTGAAAAAAGCGTAGGGTATGGCCTGTTAGATTGTCAGCACTGAAAGCACGTGGATTCCATGCCATATCGAGGAAGAGAGTAATGGGATATTCCATGGGCTTGAGGTCACCCACGTTCAGAATCCATAGGCGGTCAACACCATAATCGTATGTCAGTTGCAATTGTTCCCACATATTCTGTATTGGTGTACAGTTGAGGAACTTGCTGTTACGGGGTGCGCCTACATAATCCACATGATAATACATACCCCACCCTCCGGGGTGCTTTCTCTCTTCAGCATTAGGTAAACGGCGTACATTGCCCCAATTGTCATCGCACAGCAGTAGAGTCACATCATCGGGTACTCTAAGACCAGCATCATAATAATCGAGCACCTCTTTATAAAGCGCCCACACCTGCGGTGTTTCTGAAGCTGGACGACCTGTTTCACGTGCTATTATCTTCCGTTGATTGTCTATGATTTTTTTAAGTAGGCGTACATCGGCATCTGCACTCATGGCTTCATCTCCATCACCGCGCATACCTATTGTCACTACATCTTCGGTATCTTTCATGCGACGTACACCGTCAGCAAAGAATTTATCGAGAGTTTTTTGGTTTGTAGCATAGTTCCATGCTCCATATTCATTACGTTTTCGTGCCCATTCCTGATGGCTACGAGCCATAGGTTCGTGATGTGATGTGCCTATGATAATACCCATCTCGTCAGCTATGCGACTGTTGTCAGCATCATCAGCGTAAAAGGCCCATGCCCACATAGCCGGCCACATAAAATTGCCACGTAGTCGTAGAAGCAATTCGAATACTCTTGCATAGAAACGTGAATCTCCGTAATCTGTACCGTAGGTGTTTTTTACCCATTGCATCAGGCAGGGGCCTTCGTCATTGAGAAAGATGCCGCGATAATGCACCGCTGGCTCACCGGCAGTGTACTCACCACAATCTATATAGAGCGTGTTGTGGTGTACTACCGGAACATCAGCCCAATCATACCACGGTGATACTCCTATCTGTTCCGATATTTCATAGATACCATATATTGTACCACGACGGTCGCTACCAGCTATAATCAATGCTTCGTTGACTCCCGGTAACGGATTTTTAACAGTCTTGATAATATATTTCTCGTATTTATCCTGTAATTGCGAGCGGTCGAGAATGCCGGTACTGAAAAATGGTTTCAGCAATTTATCGTCAATTGAGGCAGCGATAATTATACGTTCGTGACCTTTTATATCGTCAGCACTTTTTACTTTAATCAAAGAAGCCGATGTACCACATACACGTCCGAAATCCTTTGCCAGATTAGTAGCAGCGATACTTATTCCTTTTTGGTCATTTTCTCCTATATATATAGGTAATGGTCTTGCTTGTCCTTCTATTGTCTCAATGAGCGACATACGCCCATCGGCCTTATCAGTATGAGTAAGGTTATGATGGTCGATAGCAAATAGTTCGGTTGGGACAAAACCTATATAAACCATTAAAATGATGGCAGTGATTAAATAGCGTACATGGTTCAGTTTCTTCATGACATGAGATTTTAAATCTTCGGATGCAAAGTTAGAGAGAATCTGGCGTGTGGCTGACAATGGGTGTAAACAGTAAGTAAAGATATGTAAAATGAGTGTACACATTTGTAACATTAGTATTCATAATGGTCACATGACATTAAAAAATGACTCCATAAGAAATATAGAAATAGGAAAAAGTAATTAATTTTGCAATAAGAAAGTCCAATACCATGATTCGATTTCTTACTTTTATTTTTATATTTCTGCTTCCGTTTTACACATTGGCAGACACAGCGCGCCCACTTCGCCCCGGTTGGATGTTTGCCTCACCCGGAGCGGTAGCAGGTGACTATACTTCGTTCTGTCTCGATCGTGAGGGATTTCTGTGGATAGGTACTGACCGTGGACTGTTGCGTTTTGACGGTAACAATTACGATACATATATACCTGATCATGCTACTGAACGCTCTTTGAGCGATAACCGTATTCTTGCCCTTCTATGTGATTCGCAAGGACGTGTATGGGTAGCTACGGCAAACGGACTTAATCTTTATGATCCGAATACCGATACGTTTGAGCTTATAAAGCTCCCCTCCAAAAACTTTAATGGTTACATCATTGCTATAGCCGAACAGACTGACGGTACAGTTACTTTTATAGTATCAGGTGTAGGTGTCTACGTCATAGGCGATGAGAAGGGTAAGCCTGTGGCAGTACGTTATCTTATTGACGGTGATGTAGAGAAAGAACTTAATTCTTTAGTATGTGCCTCCGATGGACGTATGTACGCTGGCACTCATGACGGCACCTTATGTATAATAGAGCGTAATGGTAAGCTGAATCGCATAGCCGTTTCATCTGACTATATAAAAGATCTCTCAATCGAAGCTGACGGCAATTTGCTGATAGCTGACCTCAGTAATCTTTACCGTCTTAATACTACGACCCAGAGTGTCACTTGCCTTATATCACCGCGTCAGCTTGAGATAACACGTATGTCAAGTGCTTATGGCAATGCCGTGTATGCTGGTACAGTAGGCCGAGGGCTGTGGCGTGTGGTCTGTGGAGCCGATACTCTTGAACCTTGTACAGACATATACTCAGCTTTTATAAATCTGTCTACAGCCTTTATCGGTGCAGTTTACTGTTCTCCTGACGGCAATCTTTGGCTTGGATGTAACTATTATGGACTTGTGATGGTGCCAGGTCATCAACTTCCGTTTCTTTATCGTAAATTCAGCGATGTTTTTCCTGACTTCGGAGGAGGTATACAGGCGTTGACCACATGGCAGGGTAAAGTATTGGCAGGGCTTGGTAAAGGACGTCTTGCTCTGTTTTCTCCTACAGGTGAATTATTACTACAGGTGAACGTGCCTGGTAATGGGAGTATAAGCTCGCTGACTCCGGAAGGTGATGACCGTATTCTTGTAGGCGTTGCTAATGACGGGATATGGGAACTACAACTGCCTTCTGGGCGTCTGAATCGTGTTGTGGAAGTGCCTGGAAAATATCCTTCCATCAGCGTAGCACCAGGTCTTGGAGAGGATTTATTTATAGCTGTGCATGGCCGCGGCTTATTACGCTATAATCGAGCTACTGGCAATCGTGAATGGATACCCTATCAGTCAGAAGGCAATCGTCTCACAAATCCTTATATTACCACACTCCGTCGTACTACCGATGACAAAATATGGATAGGACTTTACGGTGGCCTTGGTTGTTATGATCTTCGGGGAGACAGTCTGGTAGCTATACAGCAGGACCCTTTTCTGCAGGGTGCCTCTTTTGCGATAGCTCCTGTTACAGATGGTAGTGTACTTGTTGCTACCAGTCATGGTCTTGTACATCTTGATGCTCAGAAGGGAATGATACGTAAGTACACACATGAAGATGGATTGCTTACCAATGACGTGCGTTCTATAGCTGTGGACCGCAATGGTGGACGCTGGATAGGTACACTTCGAGGACTGGCTTATCAAGACCCTTCGAACGGTGTAATACAGTCTTACTATGGTGGCTATGGGTTGGTAGAAAATGCTTTTACTCACCTTGCATTTTCGCCTATCGGAAATCAAATTTTCCTTGGCAGTAATCTTGGTGTGACCTCCTTCTCGCCTGATTCGGTACCTACACCTGATTTCAATACCGACTTAAAAATATCAGGTATCTATCTTAACGGCAACCGTATCACTCCTTCAACGTTATTCGGCAACCACCGTGTCATAGAAGGTTCTTCCATAGCTCCCGAACGTCTATGGTTACCTTATCAGGATAATGCTCTGACTTTACGTCTTAGTACTATGGATTTCCGCGATGGTTCAAATATACGTTATGCATGGCGTCTGGCTGGATATGATGATGATTGGAAATCTACTCGCACTGGTGAAAGCCTTATTTATCTTCCTCATCTTAATCCTGGTAAGTACACCCTTGAACTCAAAGCAATGGAGAACAGTGTCGAATCACAGCCGGTATCCATTGCTATAAATATCTCAACACCTTGGTATATAACTACTTGGGCAAAATTAATTTATCTGATTATATTCGCTACATTAGTGTGGCTGGCCTGGACGTTGTTCAAGAAGAAACGTGAGGAGCAAGAGAATGATGCCCGTATAAAATTCTTTATTGACGTGTCGCATGATATACGCTCACCGATAACTCTTATACTCAGTCCGCTGGAATCTCTACTCAAACAACCGCTTGAGACCGATGTTAGGCTTAAGCTTCAGACCATGCAGCGTAATGCTCACCGTATCCTCAGTCTTGTCAATCAACTTCTTGATATACGAAAGCTCGAAAAAGGGAAGATGCATCTTAGCTGTCAGCTTACTGACCTCGGTAGTTTTGTAGGCGAATTGGTAGGAATGTTTTCGTCGCAGGCAGCCGAGAAACATCAGAAATTGGAATATGTCCAAGACGGCGAGATACCTCTTGTATGGGTAGATCGTGATAACTTTGATAAGATATTGGTCAATATAATATCGAACGCTATAAAGTACACTCCTAAAGATGGGTCTATAACGGTATCTCTTTCGTTGACTGAAGATGCTGTGTTGGGCGAATGTGTTCAGGTAAGCGTAACCGATACCGGTATCGGTTTGGATAGTAAGACTGAAGCTCATCTCTTCGAGCGTTTTTATCAAGCACATGATGGGGGAGGGCATGGTCAGAACCGTAGCGGTTTTGGCATAGGTCTTGATCTTTGTCGTCGTCTCGTTGAGTTGCATCATGGCACTATAAGCGGACATAACCGTAGTGATGGTGTTCGCGGTAGTGTGTTTGCGGTTAGATTGCCTGTTGACGAAAGTTGTTACGCTGAAGAGGAACTGATATATACTGATGATAATAATCAGACTAAAGTTCATGATAATAAAGTCATGCACAGTTCTCTTCATTCGGTTATACAGATGCCGGCAGAACGTCGTCCACGTCAGTCATCAGTAATGAGACGTGTGCTTGTTGTTGACGATGACGTTGAGTTACGCGAATATCTATGTCGGCAATTAAGTCAGCATTATAAGGTTACAGGTGTTAGCGACGGTGTTGAGGCTATGAAAGCTATAGGTGAAAATATGCCGGAGATTATTATCAGCGATGTCATGATGCCTAATATGGACGGTCTGAGTCTGCTCCATCGTCTTAAAGGTAACGCAGCGACTCACCATGTACCGGTGATTTTGTTAAGTTCGAAAAATGATATTGCTGACCGTATGACCGGGTGGGACAAAGGTGCCGACGGTTATCTGGGTAAACCTTTCAGCATAGATGAGTTAGAAGCTATGATTGATAATCTTATCGATAATCGCCTCAGACTTAAAGGTAAATATACTGGTGCGCAGGCTGCTGGTGATGCTATAGAAGTACCTGAAGTCAAGAGTGCCAATGAACTTCTGATGGAGCGTGTGATGAAGATTATCACTACTTATATAGATGACCCACGTCTAAATGTGGAGAAATTGTCTCAAGAAGTAGGCATCAGCCGTGCACATCTTCATCGTAAGCTTAAGGATATGATAGGTATGACACCAAGTGATTTTATACGTAATATTCGCTTACGTCGTGCCTGTGAACTTCTCCAAAAGAGTGATATAGAGGTTACTCAGATAGCGTATACCTTAGGTTTTACATCTCAATCACATTTCTCTACCGCTTTCAAGAATTTCACTGGTTTCTCTCCTACTGAATACCGTTCAAGGTGTATGGCAGGTAATATACCGCCTCTTGAACCTACTGGAGAAGGCCGTAGTCGTGAAGGAAATGATACTGCTTCGAAACCGTGATTATACTTGCCCCTGGAAACATCTGAAAAATCTTAAAATATGTCTTATAAGTTATTATCGGCAATGACTTTTGTCTTTGCCTTTGGAGGTATATGTCTTCCTGTAGAGGCAGAAGTACAGCTGCCTTCGGTTCTGTCGGACGGAGTCGTGTTGCAAAGACAGCAGCCTATTAAAATATGGGGTAAGGCTCTTCCGGGTGAAAGTGTAAACGTATCGCTTGCTGGAAAAAGCGGACGTACTTCAGCAGCTTCAGACAGTACTTGGAGTGTGCTGCTTGAATCTCTCGAAGCCGGCGGCCCGTATGAACTTGCAGTCAATGACCTTACGGTAAAAGATGTACTGATAGGTGACCTCTATCTTTGTTCGGGACAAAGCAATATGGAACTTCCTGTAAGTCGTGTACTTGATTTTTACCGTCAGGAAGTTGCTGATTATACAAATCCCATGATACGCGAGTTCAAGACTCCGAAGGAGTATGCTTTTCACGGCGGACGCGACGATGTCTCACCGTCTGAATGGAAACATGCCGAACCTGGTATAAGCGAACGTTTCGGAGCACTCGTCTATTTCATGGCTCGTGAGCTTTATGAACGTAATGGTCATGTGCCTATAGGTGTTGTCAATTCAAGTTGGGGAGGGTCACGTATTGAAGCGTGGCTCAGCGAAGAAGCACTTGTTGACTATCCTGTACGCCTTAATCGGCTTCGTATAGCGGAAGATGACAATTATCGTTATCACTTAGGTAGCGGTGAACGCCGTGCACAAAATCTTTGGTATTCGGTTATGGATGCATCAGACCCTGGTTATAAAGATACTAAACCATGGAGTGCTCCATTACTTGAAGACAGTGCATGGAGTCCGGTAGAACTTTTGAGTAAGGAGTGGGGTAGTGAAGAAGGTAAACCTCTAAATGGCTCTCATTGGTTGCGTAAATTAATTACAGTGGAGTCCGCGAGAGCAGGGCAGCCGGCTGAACTACGCCTTGGCTGTATCGTGGATGCCGATTCTGTGTGGGTAAATGGCCACTTTGTAGGTTTTACAGCATATCAGTATCCACCACGTATCTATCAGGTACCTGAAGGTGTATTGAACGCAGGTGAGAACGTGGTAACTGTGCGAGTAGTCAGCAACGGAGGAGTACCACACTTCGTGCCTGAGAAGCCCCATAAACTGATTTTTGCCGATGGTAATGAAATATCCCTTGAAGGGGAGTGGCAATACCGTCGCGGTACTCCTATGCCGCCGACACCAGGTGTTACCGATTTTTTCCAAACGCCTTCTGTACTTTACAACGGTCTTATAGCACCGTTTGTCAATCTGCCTTTCCGTGGTGTTATATGGTATCAGGGCGAATCGGATGTAGACATAAGACATGAATATACGGCTCTGCTCAAATCACTCATGGCTGATTGGCGCAACAGTCTTGATGACTCGCAACTGCCTTTCTTTATAGTAGAACTTGCTGACTTCCTTCATCCCTCTGACACTTATGGACGTCAAAGTTGGCAGGAGATGCGTGATGCCCAGCGTCGTGCTGCTGAAGAGACCACTAATGCCTACTGGATAAAGAATGGTGATATAGGTGAGTGGAATGACATACATCCACGTGATAAAAAGACGCCGGGTACACGTGTCGCAGATGCCATAACGACACATTCTAAACAGACAAGAAAATAATCCCTGTAAGTCTATGTAACAGGCTCATAACAGCATGAATCTACCTAAATGTACGTAAAAGCGACAAATATTAAAGTTGTGTATTCCACTTTATATGCTGCTGCGACACTCACACACGTCTATCATTTATATTGGCAGTAATTTTGCAATCGATGGAGACAGCATATTCTGGTCTTATATGACTCTACATGGAGAGGCTGTTGAAGTCACTTTCTGATACCATTGAGAAAAATAAGAAAGAATAGTTAGTTAGTTAGAGTAGTGAAAAATTCATGACTCAGTTATGAGGCAATTAAGTGTAATTAAGATTGTAAAAGGTTTAGCAGTAACGCTGGCCATACTTCCTTTCTCAGCCGGTATAGCTGCTGAGAAAGGAAGTTTCACCAATCCTGTGATATGGTCAGACGTTCCTGATCCCGACGTTATAAGAGTAGGTGACGATTTCTATATGGTCAGCACTACTATGCATCTTATGCCAGGCTGCCCGGTGATGCACTCACGTGATCTTGTTAATTGGGAGACTATAGGTTATGTCTTTGACCGCTTGGAAGATACACCTCGCTATAACCTTGAAGAAGGTACTGTCTACGGTAAAGGGCAGTGGGCTACTTCACTGCGATGGCATGACGGTCGCTTCTACGTGCTGTTCTCACCTAATGACCAACCCTATAAATCCTATATATATACCGCTGAAAATCCAGCCGGTCCTTGGAAACTTGTAACACGCACTGACCATTTTCATGATGCCTCGCTGCTTTTTGATGACGATGGACGTGTCTATGTATTTTATAACGGTGGCGATATACGTTTGCGCGAACTCAATGCTGACTTATCTGGTGTAAAAGCCGGTGGCATAGATCAGGTGGTTATACATCCTGACAGTAGTGAGACTGGGCTGCATGAAGGTAGTCGTGTCATAAAGCATGATGGACGTTACTATGCTTTTGTCATATCATGGCCTGCGGGCGAACCGCGTCGTCAACTATGTTATATAGCCGACAATATTACCGGACCATACGAGAAACATGTGGTACTTGAATCAGAATTTGGAGGTTTTTCATACGTAGGCCAAGGTTGCCTGGTTGACGACCCCGACGGTAACTGGTGGGGTATGATATTTCAAGACCGTGGTGGAGTAGGGCGTGTACTTACGCTTAATCCCTGTACATGGTGTGATGGTGTACCTATGTTGGGCGATAATGAAGGCCATGTTCCTACTGAGGTGTTTAAGAGTCTAACTCCTGGAGGCCGTACAGTAGTAGCAGAGAGCGATGAATTTTCCGATGGGCACAAGTCTATATTATGGCAATGGAATCATAATCCCATCGACAGTGTATGGTCACTGACAGAACGTCCCGGTTATTTACGTCTTGGTACTTCACGTGTTGTAAGCAACCTGTTTGAAGCGCCTAATACTATAAGTCAACGAACCGTAGGACCGGGAGGTACAGCCACAGTAAGACTTGAGACTATCGGCATGAAGCCTGGTGATGTCAGTGGTTTTGCTGCTCTTAACGGTGATACCGGTCTGTTGGCAGTAGAAGCCGATGACAAAGGTAAGAAATGGATAGTGGGACGTAGTACTTCGGTAAGTCTTGATGACAGACATGCTGTCAGCAGTACTATTGATAACGAGTGGGCACGTATCCCACTTAGCCAAAATGAGGTCTTTTTCCGTATAGACACTGACTTTAATCCCGGTCAGGATTTTGCTCGCTTCAGCTATAGTCTTGATGGGGAGACCTGGACTCCAGTCGGTGAGCCCTATAAGATGATATTTGATTATCGACGTTTCTTTATGGGCACCCGTTATGCACTCTTTAACTATGCTACGCGTGAACCTGGAGGTTATGTAGACGTAGACTGGTTTCATCTTGACTGAATTGAACGTGAAAATATAGAATAAGGATAGATACAGTTTTTTATTTAAATCGAGTTGAGTAATGGTTGTAATCCCTGTCGTTGCTTAACGGCAGGGATTCTTTAATTGTAACTTGAAAGTTATTTTAGCTGTTACAGTTGCTTATTCTTAAATTTGTATAGGATAGCGTAATAAGTTTACCTGAATAAGGGTGATATTACAAATCCTAACATATATGTGACATAAAATCGACCAAATGCTACAAAATCTAATACAATATGTAGAGGTACAAACGCATTGGTCCTGTATGGTAGCTAATTTTGCAAAGAAAACAAAAACTAACTGCATGAAACCTAAACAGACCCTAATCACCATGACAGTCTTGCTTCTTCCTCTGCTGGGAGGATGCAAGGCAACCTCAAAGGGGATAGAGCCTCAGAGTTCAGTGGCAATGTTTGACTCGTTCCATTATACAGGTAACGATGAATACTATGCCAAGCATCCACTGCCTGATGAGAGTTCTTTTTATAATCCTGTGCTGGCGGGTTGGTATTCTGACCCTTCGATATGTACGAATGGCAATGGAGATTACTTCCTGGCCACATCGAGTTTTACCTTCTATCCGGGTGTACCTCTCTTCCACAGTCGAGATCTTGTCAATTGGACTCAGGTTGGCCATATTCTCAATCGTCCTTCGCAGCTTCGCAACATGGAGAAGCAACATGTAAGTGGAGGTATCTTTGCTCCGGCAATAGCATACAATCCGACTAACAAAACCTACTACATGATTACCACTAATGTAGGTGACGGTAATTTCTTCGTGAAGACACAAGATCCATTCGGTGAGTGGAGTGAGCCGATTATGCTACCTGAGGTACAGGGTATCGACCCATCTTTCTTCTTTGATGAAGACGGTAAAGGTTACATCGTTAACAATGATGATGCCCCTGATGGAAAGGCTGAATATTCTGGCCACCGTACTGTAAGAGTTGTGGAATTTGATCCTGCTACTGATAAATGTGTTGGTGAACGCAAGATTGTGGTTAACAAAGGGTGTAGACCTGAAGAGAAGCCTATATGGTGCGAAGGTCCACATATATATAAAATCAACAATCAGTATTACCTGATGACTGCTGAAGGTGGTACGAGCGGTTGGCACAGTGAAGTAATATACCGTGGTCCTACACCTTTTGGTCCTTATACTCCCTGGGAAGACAATCCAATCCTTACACAGCGTACACTTGACCCAAGCCGTCCTGACCCTGTGACTTGTGCCGGTCATGCTGACCTTATCCAAACTCCAGAAGGTGACTGGTGGGGTGTATTTTTGGCTTGTCGTCCGGTAGCTGATGATAAAGAAAATCTTGGCCGTGAAACATATTTGATGCCTGTGACCTGGACTGCTGATGGTTGGCCTCGTTTCACCGAAGAAGGTGCTACTGTACCTCTGGTGGTAAATAAACCCGGTGTTGTGCGTGGTGAGAAGGTGACATTCGGCAATTTCGAGCGTCATGATGAATTTAATGACTCTACACTCGGTCATGATTGGATGACACTGCGTGGTCCGGCTACCGATTATTATTCATTGAGTGCCAATCCGGGTTATCTGACGCTCAAATGTGCTGATGTCAAGTCAAGTGATAAAGCCGAACTTCCCTATGTTTGCCGCCGTTTGCATCATCATGATTTTACAGCTGATACCAAGGTAACTTTTGTACCGGAACACGATATGCAGACTGCCGGTCTGTTAGTGCTGAAAGATGAAAATCATCAATATTATCTGGCTCGCACACGACGTGGTGACAAACATTATGTGGAATTACGCAAGATAACCGACCAAGGAAGCGAGACTATCGGTGAGAAAGAAGTAGAACCTGCTCTTTCTACTGTAGATCTCAGAGTTAAGGGCAAAGGTCTTGAGTATGCATTCAGTTATTCGCCCGATGGCGGCCGGAATTGGGAGACAGTAGCCGACGGCGTTGATGCCGGATTTACTTCGACTGCCACAGCTGGTGGTTTTACAGGCACAGTAGTAGGGGCCTACGCCTCAAACATCGACTGACATGAACGAAAGAACTAACCAACCATAATACTTTAACATTTAATAGCAATGAAAAATTTGAAGAAAGCACTTCATTATATCGCGTTGCTACTGACGCTTGTCGTGACAGGGGCTTTCTCCGCCTCGGCCGAGACAGTGACAGGTAACGTGGTAGATGATACGGGCGAACCGCTGATTGGCGTGACCGTCATGGTTGTCGGCGTGCCGGGCGGAACAGTTACCGATCTCGACGGTAATTACAGCATTAATGTGCCCGACCTAAAGAAAGGTGAGCTGCGCTTCACTTATGTGGGCATGGACCCTGTTCACGTCAAGGTTAATTCACGTAATGTCGTTGACGTAGTGATGAAATCTAATGACGCTTCTCTTGATGAGCTGGTAGTCGTAGGTTACGGTCAGCAGAAGAAGGCTTCAGTGGTGGGCGCTATCGCGCAGACCTCAGGCGCTACTCTCGAAAAGGCCGGTGGTGTATCGAACATCGGTGCTGCTCTTACCGGTAATCTTCCCGGTGTCGTTACAATGTCGTCAAGCGGTATGCCTGGTGATGAGGACCCGAAGATTGTTATCCGTGGTAAGACTTCATGGAACGGCAGCGACCCTCTCGTACTCGTTGACGGTGTTGAGCGTCCTATGAGTTCTGTAGATATGGGCTCGGTTGAGTCAGTATCTGTTCTTAAAGACGCTTCGGCTACAGCCGTGTACGGTGTGAAAGGTGCCAACGGTGTAATACTTATTACTACCAAACGTGGTCAGGAAGGTCGTGCTGAGATAGGTGTGTCACTCAACATGGCTACCAAGTTCAAATCGAAGTTGCCTGGTACTGCCGGTTCCCCTGAAGCTCTCTACATGCGTAATACCATTATAGAGCGTGAACTTGGTCTGGCTCCCGATTCATGGCTCAGTATAGTGCCTATGGGTTTGATTGAGAAATATCGCAATCCTGCCAATCTTGAAGAAGCAGAACGCTATCCTAACGTTGACTGGGACGATGCGTTATTTAAGAAGAGTGCCTTCTCTTATAATCCCAGTATTAATGTACGCGGTGGTACGAAGTTTGTAAAATATTTTGCTGCTCTCGACTTTCTGCATGAAGGTGACCTTTTCCGCACATACGAATCACATCGTGGTTATAACTCAGGCTTCGGATTTAATCGTGTCAATGTTCGTTCAAATCTTGACTTCCAGATTACCCGTTCCACTACCTTCAAGATGAACATCGCTGGTTCACACGGACAGCGTCACAATCCATGGGATATAGACCCTGACTCATGGGCAGCCACACAGCTGTGGCAGGTAGCTTACTCCGGTGCCCCTAACGCCTTCCTTCCTGTTTACAGTGATGGTACATGGGGTTATCTGCCCGGTAAGGAGCAACAGGTACCTAACTCGATGCAGCAACTTTATACGAATGGTGTCGAGTTTACTACCACTACACGTATTAATACTGACTTCACTCTTGACCAAGACCTCGCTTTCATCACCCCCGGTCTTAAGGCTTCGGCAACGATTTCGTGGGACAATACTATGATTGAAGCTAAGCGTGGTATTTCAGAAAACTATTTCAATCCTCAGTTCAAGTACATTGACCCCATTACTGGCGAGGTACAATATCGTTACGATATAAACGGTAATGGTCTTGACTATAAAGAGGAGATGAAGTGGAGCACTCACGAAGGTGAAGTACGCAACTGGGCTACTGCACGTAATCTCTTCTATCAGGTACAGCTCTACTGGGGTCGTCAGTTTGGCCAGCATGACATCACCGCTATGGGTGTATTCAACCGTAACGAACGAGCAACTGGTTCAGAGTTCTCTCACTATCGTGAGGACTGGGCTTTCCGTGCCACTTATAACTTTGCCGACCGTTACTTTGTAGAGTTTAACGGTGCGTACAATGGTTCAGAGAAGTTCAACCGTGACCACCGTTTTGATTTCTTCCCTTCAGGTGCAGTAGGTTGGCGTCTCAGTGAGGAACCCTTCATGGCTTGGAGTCGTAACTGGCTTGATAACTTCAAAATCCGTTATTCTATCGGTCAGGTAGGTGATGATAATGTTTGGGAGCGTTGGATTTATGCTACACAGTGGGCTACAGCTGATGCTATGCAGCTTTCAGTTACTGGTCAGAAGTCTCCTTACACATGGTATAAGGAAGCTACCATAGGTAATCCCGATATACACTGGGAGAAGGCTACCAAGCAGAATCTCGGTATTGACTTCACCGTGGTTCACGGAATGATTCAAGGTACAGTCGAACTCTTCAGTGAACGTCGTAAAGATATTCTTATCGGTGGTAGCAACCGTGCTATTCCTTCTTATTTCGGTGGTAGCGCTCCGACAGCGAACCTTGGTCGTGTACAGAGCAAGGGTTATGAACTTGAACTTCGTTTCAATTATAATTTCGGCGATGACTGGCATGTATGGGCTAACCTTAACATGACACATGCTCAGAACAAGGTTCTCGAATATGATGACCCCGAATTGAAAGAGGCTTATCGTAAGACTACAGGTTTCCAGATTGACCAGGACCACATTATCTATGATGCTGGTTATGCACAAAGCTGGGACGATGTTATCGCAATGACCAACCACAATTCAAATGATAACCAGAAATTGCCGGGACAGCCTATAATGGTCGACTATAACGGTGACGGTGTTATTGACAGCGCTGACTCAGCACCTTACGGATATAGCGGTATACCTCAGAACACCTACAATGCTACCCTCGGTCTTGACTGGAAAGGTTGGAGTATCTATCTGCAGTTCTATGGTGTAACTAACGTTAACCGTACTGTAGTATTCGAGTCATATCGTGGCAATATAGATACTCTGTATGCTGGTGTTGACTTCTGGAGTGTAGGTAATAATAATCCTGACCGTGCGCTGCCAGTATGGAACACAACTCCTGCATATTACAATGGCTGGGATAACAGCTATAATCACTACGATGGCTCATATATCCGTCTGAAGAACGCAGAGATAGCCTATACATGGACCGACGGTTGGATTAAACGTCTGGGTCTTTCGACTCTGAAGGTGTTTGTCAACGGTAATAACCTCTGGCAGTGGTCGCACATGCCTGATGACCGTGAGTCTAACTTCGCCGCCACAGGTAACGCCAGTCAAGGCGCCTACCCGACAGTGCGTCGTATCAACTTCGGCATTAAGTTTGACATCTAAACTCATCACCGAATCATCATGAAAAAATTAAAGAGACATATATATCTGTTCCTGGCAGCTGCTATGGCCTGCACACCTCTGACTGGCTGTACCGACTATCTCGATAAAGCACCGGAGAGTGAAATATCAGATGAGGAAGCTTTCAAGAACTTCAAGAATTTCCAAGGATTTATAGAGGAACTTTACTTCTGTGTTCCGAATTTCACCACTGGATATTGGAACAACTCATTCAACTGGGGTGACGATGAAATCATAAACGTAGGTCCTGATTACTTCATGGGCTATAAAGTCGATAATGGCGACTTCTGGGGCTGGCAATCACAACATGACGGTTGGCAATGTGGTTTCATGGATATAAGTAATTTTAATACCAGCAAATACAGTGATGTAGGCGAACGTCCGACTTTATGGCGTGGCTGTTGGTATGGTATTCGTAAAGCTAACCTTGGTCTGGCAAACTTGGACCGTCTTAATGAAGCTACTTCTGAGCAGAAGGCTATGATTAAGGGTCAGTTACTGTTCTTCCGTGGTTTCTTCCATTTCCAACTGATGCAGTATTTCGGTGGTCTGCCTTATATAGAAGAGGTGTTGAGTGGTGGTAAGCTGACTCTTCCACGTCTATCGTATGCCGAGACGGCTGAAAAAGCTGCGGCCGACTTACGCGAGGCAGCTGACCTGCTTCCCATCGACTGGGATAATACATCTACTGGTAATCCCACTAAGGGTAACAACGACCTTCGCATTAATAAAATAATGGCTCTTGGCTATCTTGGCAAAAATCTGCTTTGGGCCGGTAGTCCTCTGATGAACTATGAGTCGACAGGCAGTCGTACTTACAATCAGGACTTTTGCAAGCGTGCAGCTGAGGCTTTCGGTGAGCTTCTTTCGCTGGTTGAATCTGGTCAAACTCAATACTCTTTGGTAGACTTCTCTGACTACAAGGAACTCTTCCTTACTCATGACAAGGGTGGTCGTATGCCTGGTTCTACTGAAGCCATATATCGCAATCCAGCGTACGACTGGAACCGTTCAAACTGGGGGCAGACCAGTGATTATGGTCCGGCCGACATGCTTAACAACAGTCTGCGCTTCCTTCCGACAGCCAATTATGTCAACTTCTATGGTATGGCTAACGGTTTGCCTCTTGATGATCCCGATTCAGGCTTTGATCCGAGTCACCCATGGAAAGGTCGTGACCCTCGCTTCTATCATGATATACGTTATGATGGCTGCAAGATGATTGAAGGTGGAGAAGGTGAGCCTAAGGTTGAGAAAAATCGTTATGCTACTCTCTATACTGATGGTTATCAGCGCGACGGTATAACAGGTAGCCGTACAGGTTATTTCAATTATAAGTTCGTCCGTGATGATTTTAACCAGTGGGACAAAGGACAGGATTACGGTCATAACAACAACATGCTTATATCTTATATGCGTCTGGCCGATATTTATCTGATGTATGCTGAAGCTGCTTGTAACGCTACTGGCGTGCCATCAGGCAAGGCTTCAACTTGTTCACTTACTGCTACTGATGCTATTAACAAGATACGTACACGTGCCGGTGTTGATGATGTTAGCTCTAAGTACACAGGTTCACTCGACAAATTTATGAGTGAGGTACGTCGCGAGCGTGCAGTCGAATTGGCTTTCGAGGCCCACCGCTTCAATGACCTTCGCCGCTGGCTGCTTATTGATAAGGCTCCTTACACACTCAAGACCTCTCAGGAGTTCAACCGTGTAGGTGATATAACCGGTGTAGACGTAGACTCCTCAATAGGTATCAATAAGGAAGACCCGACTGAAAGCCAGGTGATAGGCTATCGTGAGGAGGTGATACTGACCCGTAACTTCTCGGAGAAGCACTACTGGCTGCCGCTGAAGGTGGACGACACCAAAATGTATGTGGAATTCGGCCAGAATCCCGGCTGGTAAACTAACCTGAAAAGCAAAAACCACAATGAAAAAGTCAACCAACATCATACTGCCTGTGGCGGCAGTTCTTGCCTTCGGGCAGCTCGGAAGTGTCTACGCCCAGGATACAACCCCGGCGCTGGCGGCCGATACATTGGCAGGTAAAGTCAATGTAGCCTTTCGTACAGCCGACTTCGAGGAGGTACTCGGCGGTGTGTCGAGTATTAATGTGGCTGAACTCGATAAAAAGAGCTTCATGACTTACAGCCTCGAAAATATGAGTAGCCTTGTGACAGGCTATGACGGCCAGTTGTGGGGCATGGGCGATTGCCTTGTGCTCGTCGACGGTGTTCCCCGTGATGCCGACAACATTCTGCCGCAAGAGATAGAAACTATCACTTTCCTGAAAGGTGCACAGGCTGTTGTACTCTATGGTAGTACTGCTGCAAAAGGTGCTATACTCATAACTACCAAGCGCGGTCGTACTACTGGCCTGCAGGTAAATGTACGCGGTGACTTCGGTCTTTATGTACCTAAGTCTTATCCCAAATATGTAGGAGCAGCTGAGTATATGACTCTCTATAATGAGGCTCGTGCCAACGATGGCCTTAATGCAGCCTTCTCAGCTGAAGATATATACCACTATGCTTCTGGTCAGAACCCGTGGCGTTACCCGGACATTAACTTCTATTCAGATGATTATTTGAAGAAGAATTGGCAACGTTACGAAGGTCAGGCACAGTTTATGGGTGGTGGTGAGTTCGCTAAGTTCTACGCAATGCTCGACCTTTATCACACCACAAGTATCATCAACTTCGGTGAGGGTAAGCACAACGGCACTACACGTCTGGGTGTACGCGGTAACATTGACCTTAATCTAAATAAATATGTCAAGGGTTGGGTCAATACCAGCGCTACTTTCTATGACAACCGATATGACCGCTCCAATTTCTGGAATGCTGCCGCTACGATGCGTCAGGTAACTCCGGGTTCTGCTAACCTCATGCCACTTATTCCGATAAGCGCTATTGAAGAGAATGATGAAAACTCATGGGTACTTGTCAACAACTCGAAGCATCTTATCGATGGCAAATACATACTTGGTGGTACTCAGCAGACTCAGACAAATGCTATTGCCGATATGTATGCAGCTGGTTATACCAAGCAGACTATACGTCAGCTACAGTTTGACGCCGGTTTCAGTATTGACCTTAATAGCCTGCTGCGTGGTTTGTCATTCACAGCACGTGGTGCTGTCGACTATCATACCAGCTATTATACCTCGATTGAGAACAGTTACGCAATCTATGAGGCTACATGGACCAACTATGGCGGTAAGGACGTGATAGGTACGTTGACCAAGTATGGAGATGACCTTAGTACAGGTACACAGAATCTGTCTGGTTCAGCTGAACGTCAGACATTGATGTTCTCAGGTCAGTTTGACTATAAGAACAGATTTAATGATGTGCATAATGTTGAGGCTATGCTTGTGGCCCATGGTTATAAGCGCAGTGTCACAGGTGTTTATCAGCACAATACTAATGTAAGCCTTGCTCTGCGTGCAGCTTATAACTATGCTAATCGCTATTATGCTGAATTCAACGGTGCGCTCAATCATTCGACTAAGTTTGCTCCAGGTCATCGTAACGGTTTCTCACCTGTCGGTAGCATAGGCTGGCGTCTCAGTCAGGAAGAATGGCTTAAGGATTCGCCCGTAGTTGATGAACTTCGTATTAATGCTACTTACGGTATGCTTCAGCAGGACCTCGACATAACCGATGGTTATTATCTGTGGGAAACTACCTTCACAGCTGATGCTGATTATTGGGGTTGGAACGACGGTCATGGTTCGAACCAGAGCTTCCAGTCACGTCAGGGTGGTAACACAGACCTTACTTTTGTAAAGCGCAAAGAAGTTAACGTAGGTATCGAAGGTTCGTTATGGCAGGGTTCTCTGCAATTCAATGGTAACTTCTTCAATGCGAATATCGACGGTCTTCCTGTTAAGGCTACTACTGTCTTCCCCAGTTACATGGCTCTTTACTGGCCCAGCAGTTCGTTTATACCTTGGATTAACTACAATAACCGTCGTGTCACAGGTTTTGACTTAGGTGTACGTGGTGGACATGATTTTGGTCAGGTGCGTTTGGAACTCGGTGCCAACGTAATGTACACTACTACCAAGAATACTCGTGTGGCTGAGAACGTAGAATATGATTGGCTACGTACTGAAGGTGCGGTAAATGATGCACTTCGCGGTTATCACTGCCTCGGTTTCTTCCAGAGTGAAGAGGAGATTCAGTCCAGTGCAGTAATCAACAGTAATACTAAGCCTGGTGACCTCAAGTACGAGGATATGAATAAGGACGGTATCATTGACTCACGTGATATGATACAGCTTGGACGCTGGGGTTCTCCTTGGACTTACGGTTTGAACTTAACGGCCAAGTATAAAGGCTTCACTCTCTTTGTTACCGCTTCAGCTGTAACAGGCGGAACAGGTGTGATGAATAATTCATGGGCATGGGTTTATGGCGAGAACGCTCGTTACTCTGAGATAGTACGCGGACGTTGGACTCCCGAAACAGCTTCAACAGCTACTTATCCGCGTCTTACTACTCAGGGCGGTGAGTTGAACTTCGTGACTTCGGATTTCTGGACTTACAAGACTGATGCTTTCTCACTTGATCAGGTACAGCTTACTTATGACTTCCCGTCACAGTGGTTTGCCAACAAGTTTGTCAAGGGTCTTCAGGTATACGTCAACGGTAACAGCCTTGTTTGGGCTTGCAAGAACCGTAAGTATCGTGAGACAAGTGTCGGCTCTACTCCTCAGACACGTTCGTACAATCTCGGCGTGCAAGTAAATTTCTAATCTAACCAACAGAACAACGATGAAAAAATTCATAATAGCAGGATTGTGCTCAGTCTTGGCCGCAGGCCTGACTTCGTGCGACGGAGTATTTACTCCGGAGCCTGAGAACCATCTGCCCCTCGATTATATTGAGGTAAACGCCAACTATGCCGAAGGTCTGGTAGGCTCGATGTTCATCTTGCTTCCAAGCAGTGTTCCCTTCAACGAGCCGGCTACCGATGATGCGGTGAGCAATGACCCTAACAACAGCTGGCGCCGAATGGCAGGCGGAAGTTGGACTGCTTCCGATAATCCAATGGGCCGCTGGGATAATTGCCGTCATGGTATACAGTACTGTAATATACTCCTTGAGCATGTCGACAATATTGACTGGGCTTCTAACGAAGGTGCCAACCGTTACTTCCGCGACCGCTTCAAAGGTGAGGCTTACGGTTTGCGTGCCATATTCACCTACTACTTACTTCAATCACACGGTGGGTTTGATGCCGCAGGTCAACTGTTAGGTATTCCTATCGTAGAGGTAGTGGAAGGTGAGGGTACCAACTTCAATGTGCCGCGCAATACTTTTGAGGAATGTGTAAAAGCTATGCGCGCCGATGCTGCCAAAGCTATTGAACTTCTGCCAACCGAGTATGGTCCCAACTGCTATAGTGAGATGAGAGGCAAATATCCCGAAATCACTGATGGTAATCTGTCACGCGTATATGGTGATAAGTTCTGTGGTCGTATCAGTGGTCGTATCGTAGAGGCTTATCTCGCACGTATGGATCTTCTCGCTGCCAGCCCCGCTTTCTCTCAGTCAGGTGTGACTTGGGAAGAAGCTGCTAACAGCAATGCCAAAGTGATAGCCCGTAACGGTGGCATAGGTGGACTCGATCCTACAGGCGGTACTTGGTACTGTGACCCCGCAATGGAAGACCTTACACTCGGCAACTGTCCTCCGGAGATTATGTGGCGTACCAATAAGGGTGAAAACAATAGTCTGGAAAAAGACCATTTCCCTCCGACACTTTATGGCAATGGTCTCATGAATCCGACACAGAATCTTGTTGACGCCTTCCCGATGGCCAATGGTTATCCTATCGGTAATCCTGCTTCAGGTTATGATGCAAATAATCCGTATGCTGACCGCGACCCGCGTCTTGATCTTTACATCTTACACAATGGTTCGACAGCCGGTACAGCTAATGCTGTTATCAATACTTCAGCTGACAGTGATACCAACGATGGTCTGAATAAGATTTCGACATCGACGCGTACAGGCTATTACATGAAGAAGCATCTGCGTCAGGACGTAAGCTGTGACCCGAACAGTAGCACTAACAAGTTCCATTATACTGCACGTCTTCGTTTCACTGAGTTCTATCTCAATTATGCTGAGGCCGCTAATGAGGCATGGGGTCCGCTTGGAAGTGGCTCCAACGGTTTCTCTGCCTACGATGTAATCAAGGAGATTCGTCTTCGCGCTGGTATCGGTCTTGAGAATGGTGATGCTTACCTTGAAAGTATTAAGAATGATAAAGACAAAATGCGTGAGCTGATACGCAATGAGCGTCGTCTGGAACTCTGCTTCGAGGGCTTCCGCTTCTATGACCTTCGTCGTTGGAATTCAGATGTCGCTACCCTCAATACCGAAGCCAAGGGTATCAGTTTCACCGCCGGTGTGCCTCAGGTGATTTCGGTTGAGACTCGTAACTACAAGGATTACATGATATACGGTCCAATTCCCTATTCGGAGATACTGAAGTTTAGCGCTCTGCAACAGAATGCAGGCTGGTAATCCGGTTGTTCCGGAGCACTTTTGCTGATGATGTCGGTGCTCCGGAACCCCACAATACAAAAAACTCACAAAAACATGAAAAAATCGATTTTCTCAATACTCACCCTCGGCGCTCTGATGATGACCGGTTGTCATAACAGCGATGTCGATTATCCCGATTTTGAATATCAGACGCTCTACTTCTCTAAGGCCACACCTATACGTACTATCACTTTAGGTGAAGAGATATTTGCCGATAACACTATCGACAACGAGCATGCATTTGAAATCAAGGCTTGTCTGGGTGGTGTCAACACCAATAAGAGTGACCGCTGGGTGAAATTCGTCATTGACGAAAGCCTTTGTGACCGTATAACTTTCTCAGACGGTCGTCCGGTAAAAGCTATGCCAGCTTCTTACTATACCTACACTACTGACCGTATGGTTATCAAGAAAGGTGAGGTTTTAGGTGGTGTGCGTATAGAGCTTACCGATGCCTATTTTGCCGACCCTGCAAGTACAGAACTTAATTATGTTATTCCGGTGGTACTTGTCGAAGGTTCTGAAAGAATATTGAGCGGTGAAGCTAAAGATGGTGTGGAGAATCCTGACCGTCTGAGAAAGGACGATTGGTCAACAGTGCCTATGGATTATACTCTTTATGCAGTAAAGTATAAGAATCCTTATCATGGCTGCTGGTTGAGCAAGGGTGTCGATAAGATTGACAATAACGGTGCTGTAAGTACTGTAGACCGTCAGGTTGAGATTTGGGAAGAGGCTTCTCTACGTTATCTCACCACCAAAAGCCTGACCCGTAGTGCATATACTTTCACTCATATTGTACCTGTTATCAGTGCTGATGGTGCAGAAGCTGAAAAGACTCTTACCTGTGAGATGCTTATAGATATCGATAATAACGGTAACTGTGCTATATCAACTCAGAGTGCTGGCTGTACTGCTACTGGTAATGGTAAATGGACACGTCTGGGTGAACCCAAAGCATGGGGTGACCGTGACCGCGATAAAATAGAGTTGTCCTATACATACGTCATTGACTATGTTGTCAACGAGCAGACCGGTCAGCACGCTACCTATAAGGTATCATGTGACGAAGTTTTATGTATGCGCGACCGCCAGAACCGTCTGGAGGAATTCAGCTACATCTTGAAATAACCTGCAAGCAACCAACCTAAAATGAAACAATACCATATAATACCGGCTCTGGCCCTTACAGGTCTTTTGCTAACAGGCTGTGCCGACCGCGACATAGATACATTCAAGGTCGACAAGCCTCAGAGCATAGCCGATTTCGAATATCTTGATGCTTACGCCTCGCTTAAGGAGTACATTGACCGTTCGGCACACCCGGGCTTCCTGTTGGGTACAGGCGTATCGGTTGACGAGTATCTGCAAAAAGGGGTGGTATATCGTCTGACTAATGCCAACTTTGACCAGATGACCGCCGGCAATGCCATGAAGTATGCTTCAATTGTCAATGACCGCGGTGAGATGGACTTCTCAAAAGTAGAAGCTTTCGTATCTGCGGCTCGTGATGCCGGAATGAAGATATACGGCCACACTCTATGTTGGCATGAGCAGCAGAATGTCACCTATCTGAATAATCTTATAAAAGATCGTGAAATTGAGGTTGACCCTAACGAGCGTGTCATGGTCGAGGATAAAAAGCAGACTTATTCTGGCAAATTCCCCTTCTATGTTATGGGTTATGAACCTGAAATCATTGATGGTATTTTGACTGTTCCCGAATATCCGGGCAGCTGGTATCAGTTCTTCGTGATGGACGGTCTGACTTTTGAAGCTGACCGTGAATATACTATCACAGCCCGTATGCGCGGAAGTCAGGAAGGCAAACTTAATGTACAGCTTGGTAACTGGGGTGCCCTGCAGGAAACAGCCATGACGATACCCGAAGGTGAATGGCGCGAAGTTTCGGTTAGTTTCCCTGCCATGACAGTAGATACCGGTTTCTGTGTGTTCCAGCCTGGTACATACGAGGGTAAACTTGAGATAGAGTGGGTAGCTCTATCACACAGTGAAGCTCCAGTAATGAAGATTTATGTGCCTCTGCTTAACGGTGGCGATGCCGAGAGTGGTGAATGTGAAAATCTTATCTCACGTGAGCCGGGTCAAGGTGACAAACCTGCCCCTGTCGTAAGTGACCCTCTGGGCACAGGTAATGTATTCGTTTCTCAGATTAACGGTAATCCTACTGAAGCATGGGATTCACAGTTCTTCATCAAGTCTAATACTACTCTCAACGAAGGTGATAAGATACATGTGAAATTCCGTTATCGCTGTTCAGATACCCGTAACATTGATACACAGGCGCATGGCGAGCCCGGTAGCTATCATCACTGGGCCTTTATTGGTACTCTGAACGCTACTCCTGAGTGGCAGGTGCATGAGTACACTGGTGTTATCTCAGGCGACCAGGCAGGTGCTGACGGTTGTAAATCTATAGCTTTCAACCTTTCATCGGCTCCTAATGCTGCTCAATTCTATATTGATGATGTAGTATTCGAACTTGAACAGAGCGCCAATACCATACCTTTGACTCCGGAAGAGAAGAAGGAGATACTCGAAGGTGAAATGGAACGTTGGGTACAGGGCATGATGAATGCTTGTGAGGGTTACGTTACCGCTTGGGACGTTGTCAATGAGGCTATTTCCGGTGGACCTTGGGGTCAACGTTATGACCTTCAACATGCAGCTACAAGCGATAATCCTTCTAACAAGTTCTTCTGGCAAGATTACCTCGGCGATAACTTCGTACGCAGTGTCGTGAAGTACGCTCGTAAATATTATGCTGAAAGTGTTAAGGAAAACGGTGGCAACGCCAGTGATTTGAAGCTGTTTATTAATGATTATAATCTTGAATCAGACTGGGATAATAATCAGAAGCTTGTGAGTCTCATAGACTGGATTAAACAGTGGGAAGATGATGGTGTTACCAAGATTGACGGTATCGGTACTCAGATGCACATCAATTATTATTTGAATGCTGATACTCAGAAGAGCAAAGAGGAGCATATCGAAAGAATGTTACGCCTCATGGCTGAAACAGGTAAGTTAGTACGTATCACTGAACTTGACATGGGTATTTGTGATGCTGCCGGCAATCCTATCAAGACTGCTGACATAACTCTCGAACAGCACAAGCTGATGGCTGACCACTACAAGTGGATTATCCAGAAGTATTTCGAGATTATTCCTGTTGCACAGCAATACGGTATCTGTCAGTGGGCACAGACTGACAGTCCCGAAAACAGTGGCTGGCGTGCCGGTGAACCTATCGGTCTCTGGAACCTTAACTACCAGCGCAAACCTGCTTACGGTGGTTTTGCAGAGGGTTTGCAGAACGCTAAGTAATAACCCTGGTGAGAACAATCCTTTCATTAGAAATCTGATGTAACTATACTCCGGGACTCGTGTACCCGGGTTCCGGAGTAGTTTTCTAATATTTTAATCAACCATATTTCATGAAAAAATTTTTACTTTCTCTTGCAGCTTTATGTAGCGTATGTGGTGCAGTAAATGCGGAAACAGTCGTTGACCTTGACCAAAACTATAAGGGTATGACGGAGTTCCCATACTATGTTATGGATTTCAAGCCTGAAGTAGTTGACGGTAATCTTGTGGTCACCAACGAAGAGGCCAAGGGCTTCTGGGAAGTGCAGTACTTCCTCTGCTACGATTTCGCAGTCGAAGAGGGCGTGGAGTACACAGTTACTGCTAATATCAAGAGTGACGTGGCAGGTGACATCACAGTAGTTATGGGTAACTGGGGCGAAAATACAACAGGTAAGCTCCATATTGAAGCCAACAACGAGTGGACCGAATACAGTACTAAGATTTCTAACGTACCGGTAAATGAAGAGGGCAAATCATTCCTGATTTTCCAGTCCGGTGAGATGGTAGGTACTTACTATGTAGAATGGGTTAAGGTAACTCATGAGAAAGGTGAAGGTCCTGTTACTCCACCATCGGGTGAAGAAGTAGTGGTAATGTCACAGGATTATAAAGATATGACGGAGTTCCCATACTATGTTATGGATTTCAAGCCTGAAGTAGTTGACGGTAATCTTGTGGTCACCAACGAAGAGGCCAAGGGCTTCTGGGAAGTGCAGTACTTCCTCTGCTACGATTTCGCAGTCGAAGAGGGTGTTGAGTACACCGTCAAAGCTAATATCAAGAGTGACGTGGCCGGTGACATCACAGTAGTTATGGGTAACTGGGGCGAAAACAAGACTTGCAAGCTCCATGTTGAAGCCAACAATGAGTGGACCGAATATAGTGCTAAGATGGGTACAGTGCCGGTAAATGATGAGGGCAAATCATTCCTGATTTTCCAGTCCGGTGAGATGGTAGGTACTTACTCTGTAGAATGGGTTAAGGTAACCAAGCCTGGTGACTCTGGCGTTCAGACTGTAGCTGGTCCTGTGGCAGAGCGTACTGTTGTCTACAACCTCATGGGCGTTAAGGTTCTTGACGTCGAAGGTAAGGCTGATTTAAATAGTCTCGGCAAAGGTATCTATATTGTAAACGGCAAAAAAGTAGCTGTTAAGTAAAATCGAATTTCCGCAACCACAAACTTACATCATGCACGGGCCGGAACGGCTGTTCGGCTATTCCGGTCCGTTAATTTTTAACCTTATCTCATATTCCTCTCTCCCCTCTACATCATGAAACTCTTTACCTTTACATTGCTCGCTTCGTTAGCTGCTTTCGGTGCCAATGCTACATTGACTCCTTCTGAAGGTACACCGGCTTTGACTAATGTGCCTGAAGCAGCTTATCCGTGTGTAGACACCAACGATTGCGCTACCTTCCGTATATTTGCTCCAGACGCTAAGGATGTCAAAGTAGATATATGTGGACGTAAGTATGATATGACACGTGGTGAGAATGGCGATTGGATTGTAACTACGGCGCCGCTGGTACAGGGTTTTCATTACTATTCACTGATTATTGATGGTGTAGCCGTCAATGATCCTGCCTCTGAAACCTTCTATGGTTGTGGACGCATGTCATCGGGTATCGAAATACCCGAAAGTCCAGAGGAGGCTTCTTATTATACCTATAATAAAGATATACCTCATGGCCAGGTACGTGAATGTCGTTACTGGTCAAATACTGAAGATGCACAGCGTCGTTGTTACGTCTATACTCCGGCTGCTTATGAAAGTGACTACAACACACGTTATCCTGTCCTTTATCTTCAGCATGGTATGGGTGAAGATGAACGTGGCTGGCATACACAGGGTCGTATGGCCGATATACTCGATAATCAGATAGCCGCCGGTAAGTGTGAACCTATGATAGTAGTTATGGACTACGGTAACTGTGGCTATATATTCGGTGCCCGTCCGGGTGAAACCCGCGAGGAATTTGGTGCTGGCTTCACTAAGGTCATGCTTGATGACTTGATACCATACATAGATTCGACTTTCCGTACCAAGACTGACCGTGATAACCGTGCTATGGCAGGGCTGTCATGGGGTGGACACGAAACTTTTGAAATTACTCTACGCAATCTTGACCGCTTCGGCCATATCGGCTCGTTCAGCGGTGCGTTATTCTTCCTGGCCAATGGCCTTGAGAATGCTTACGATGGAATATTCACCGATGCCGACAGTTTTAATTCACGTGTTCATACCTTTTTTATGGGTATGGGTAGCGAGGAAAATTTCGGCAGCGACCACATAAGTGCCGCTCTTCGTGATGCTGGCATCAACCACATATACTACAGCTCACCTGGCACCCACCACGAATGGTTGACATGGCGTCGCTGTCTCAATGAGTTCCTTCCACTTCTTTTCAAACAGCAAAGCTGATAAGTTATGCAAATAAAATCACGACATATAACTCTTCTTGGAGCTCTCAGTCTTCTTGCACTGCCGTCACTGGCAGATAACCCATTTGTGCAGACGTGTTTCACTACTGACCCTGCTCCAATGGTGCATGACGGACGTTTGTACGTCTACACTGGCCACGATGAGAATAATGCCGATTTTTTCTGGATGCAGGAATGGCGTGTGTATTCTACAGATGATATGGTCAACTGGACTGATCATGGTTCACCGCTGGCAATAGAGGATTTCTCATGGGGAGATGACCGCGCATGGGCTCCACAGTGTATAGAATGTAATGGTAAATTCTATTTCTATGTCCCTCTTCATTCCAAGTTGAGCGGTACTATGGCGATAGGGGTTGCTGTAGGCGATTCACCGACCGGGCCTTTTAAAGATGCACTCGGTAAACCGTTGGCCGATGGTGATTGGGCTTACATTGACCCTACTGTATTCGTTGATGATGACGGTCAGGCTTACCTCTATTGGGGTAATCCCAATATCTTCTATGTAAAGCTTAATGATGATATGATTTCATTTGACGGCGAGATACAGTGTCTGCAACAGACTCCGGAGGCGTTTGGCGAACCTAAATTCGTACCTATGGAGGCTGATAAGAAATACTTTTCTACTTACACCGAAGGGCCATGGTTCTATAAGCGCAACGGAAAATATTATCTCCTCTATGCTGCCGGTGGCATACCTGAACATATAGGGTACTCGATGAGCGATTCACCGACAGGTCCATGGAAATATATGGGAGAGATTATGCCTCAATGTGATACTGGATCATTTACCAATCATTGTGGAGTGATTGATTATAAAGATAAATCCTACTTCTTCTACCATACAGGAAATTTGCCTGGTGGTGGCGGTTTCGGACGTAGCATCTGTGTAGAACCGTTTGAATATAACGCAGACGGTACGATACCTACCATAATGCCTACTGAAAAGGGCGCACCTGCAGTTGGCTATCTTGACCCTTATCGTCGTGTTGAAGCTGAGACGATGGCGTTTTCAAAGGGTATCACTACTGAACCTAACGCTGAAACAGGAGTATATGTGGCCGATATACATGATGGTGATTATATAAAATTAGCCAACGTTAATTTTATGAGTGGAGGTCCACATACCTTTGGGGCTTCGGTAGCCAGTGCTCTTCGTGGTGGTACACTTGAAGTACGTATGGATGCGCCTGACGGTGAACTTGTCGCATCGCTCGAAGTACCAGGTACGGGCGGTTGGGAACAATGGCGTTATCTTGAGGCACCTGCTCAGGCAGAAGTACCAGGAGTTCACGATATCTACTTTGTATTTAAGGGCCGTAAAGGACCGAAGTTATTTAATTTTGATTATTGGCAATTTAAATAAGTAGCTCTTAAAAATTAAACGATATATATTTCTTAAGTATGCCTTGTGTATCTTGAACCATAAGACTTGTTATTTTTGGTCGATTCGGACTTGTCACTCAGTCGAATACTAAGGTATTCTCTTTCGTTCCGCGTCCAAATCGCCTCAAAAATAACTGCGTTTTATATGTTCATTAATTTCTAAGAGCCACTTATTAAATCTTTTTCTTTACTAATCGATTCCATAACTTTCACAAAATTAATCCCTATGAGAAAACTTCTGCTGACAGCACTCGCGGGTCTGGCTTTAGTGCCGCAGACGGCACAGGCTTGGCCCGGCATGGAAATGCCCGTGCTGCACGTCGAAGGCCGCTGGCTGGTAGATGAGCAGGGTAACCACGTCAACCTTCATGGCTTCGGGCAGACCTATAGTCCGTGGTTCAACGAACAAGGTACGAAGTGGAGTAACTATGACGTCGATGCCTGCCTGAAATATAACAAGCAGGTACTCGACGGGGTGCTTGACGCCGGTTGGAAGATGAGTTATCTGCGTCTTCACATGGACCCTTATTGGTCTAATACTCCCGGAGTGCAGGTGACAGGCGAAAATGATATATCCGCTTTTGATTTCAACCGTTTTCGTACCTATCTTACACAGGTCTTTATTCCTATGGCCGAGTATGCTGTCTCCAAGGGACTTTATGTAGTTATGCGTCCACCGGGCGTATGTCCTGAGGAGATAGCTGTCGGCGATGACTATCACAAGTATCTTAAAAGAGTATGGGGTTTTATATCATCACAGAAGAAGCTGACTGATAATCCTCATATTATGTTTGAGCTTGCCAACGAGCCTGTACGTATTATGGATACCGATGGGGAATATCGTTCGAATACTGATGGATGCAACCGTAATCTTACGCAATTCTTTCAAGAAATAGTTGACTTGATGCGTGGTAATGGTTGTAATAATATCCTTTGGGTACCTGGTACAGGTTATCAGTCACAGTATGCCGGTTATGCTGAATATCCTATACAGGGAGAGAATATCGGTTATGCCGTACATGTTTATCCCGGTTGGTATGGCAGTGATGCCATAGAACCAAGTCATGAGTTAGGTGGTAGTTATGGCGGCGGTTTTGAATCGTTTGCTGCAGGTTGGGCTTCGCAGATAGCGCCTTGTGCAGAGAAGGCACCTATGCTTGTCACTGAGATGGACTGGGCCCCGAGCAAGTACGAGGCTTCCTGGGGTAAGAGTATCACAGGTCGTATGCTTGGCTCTGGCTTCGGTGCCAACTTCAAACTGCTTGCCGACAATACAGGTAATGTGGGCTGGATGTTATTTACCGGTCCAGAGCTTCTTCAGAATTTCGACGGTGTGCCAGGTAGTGAAGGTAATTATACTTTCTACAATGACCCTGATGCATGCCCATGGCCAGTTTATCACTGGTTTGCAGAATATGCAGGTGAATCATTGCCACAGGGTGAGGTTGAACTATGTCTTTCTCCGCGTATTAGTAATACTGGTAATGCTCATGTACTTATGACAGGAGGGCGGTCTGGGGCAGCTCTTATAGCCGACAGTGGAGAAGGTTACGAAATTAATGTACATGGTGATATAACCGTCACTATCAGTGATGAATCAGTGGTGAAATGGGATAACGGTTTCTTTGAGGCGGTCGGAATTGGTACGACTGATTGTACTGTAAGCTATACTCAGTCTGGGAATACTGTAAACCGTAATCTTAAATTGGAATCCACGCCTTTCCCCTTACTTGAAGGTTATTTTAATCCCTCAATATGGGAAAGCGGGACTTTTGACTCAGCTACTGGTGAGGTAATAACAGGTACTTACGGTTTTGCAGGTTGGAAATATGCCGGTCTTGACCTTTCGGCTTATGATTATCTTATAGCTGAATTAGGTGATGATAATCGCTGTGGAGTGTCATTTAGAGTCTATGATCAGGATAACTATTGGACAGACCCTGTTATAGCAGATTTCGGCAGTAATCGACGTGTAGCTCTTGACCTTCGTAATCTCCGATCTAACGATGGGCGTACGATGGATGCTTCACACTTATACATAGCTGGATTCTGGAGTCTTGGCGGTACACCTTTTAAAGTATCTCGTGTGTATGTCAGTGACTCTCCGAACGGTGATTCGGGAGTGAGTATGCTGTCTAATACCGAACGTAAAGTAGATGTATATACCCTACAGGGGACTACTGTACGCCGTGGCGTTGAAGCCGCGACAGCTACTGACGGACTTATGCCAGGGCTTTACATCATAGATGGGCATAAGGTAATTGTAAAATGATAACTATAAGATTATAAATCTTATAAATCTTATAAATCTTATAAATCTTATAAATCTTATAAATC
>CAYNUE010000035.1:0-33047 GCA_964400325.1 uncultured Sangeribacter sp.
TTAACCAGATGCTTGCTGAGATGGACGGTTTCGGTTCAAACAACGGTGTCATCATCCTCGCTGCCACCAACCGCGCCGACATTCTTGACAAAGCCCTCCTACGTCCCGGACGTTTTGACCGCCAGATATATGTTGACCTCCCTGAGCTTACAGACCGTGTGGAGATTTTCAATGTCCATCTGCGCAATCTTAAGGTTAATAGCCGTCTTGATGTCGAACAGCTTGCTCGTCAGACACAAGGATTCTCAGGCGCAGATATTGCAAACGTCTGCAACGAAGCAGCCTTGATAGCAGCACGTAATGATAAGAAAGAAGTGGATTGGAATGACTTCATGGCTGCTATCGACCGTATTGTAGGTGGTCTTGAAAAGCGTTCGCGCATCATCACCGACGAAGAGAAATTCTCAATTGCTACACATGAGGCAGGACATGCCACAATATCTTGGATGACTCAATATGGTAATCCTCTGGTTAAAGTGACAATTGTGCCGCGAGGTCGTGCGCTCGGTGCTGCATGGTATGCTCCCGAAGCTCGTCAGATTATCCCGACTCAGGCCTTACTTGACACTATGTGTGGTCTGCTTGGTGGCCGTGCTGCTGAAGATCTCTTTACTGGACAAGTTGGAACAGGTGCAAGCGATGACCTTGAGAAATGTACAAAAATAGCTCGTTCCCTGGTACTTGTATATGGTATGAGCGACAAGCTACCTAATCTCAACTATAACGATTCAAGCGGACAAGACTATGGTTTTACCAAACCTTATTCGGAAGAAACTGCCAGAATAATTGACGAAGAAGTACAACGTATCGTGACTGAACAGTATGAGAGAGCAAAAAACATATTGAAAAAATATGCCTCTCAACACAACCAAATACGCGATATGCTTGTTGAAAAAGAGGTGATTTACCACGATGACGTCCAAAATATTCTTGGTGTCAGAAAATGGAAATCGCGTACTGACGAAATCATCGAAATTAATCGTAAAGAGGAAGAAAAACGTAAAAAATCTTCTAAATATAACGATGACGATGACGAATTTACTTCATATACTGAGGTTTCCTCACACCATAAGAGTCATAATAATGAAGAACATGACGATATGGATAATGTCAATGCCTCAGATAATCTGAAGAATAAATCCGACCGCCGAAGTGGTGATTTTGCAGACGATGATGATGCAGGCACACCTCCTCCATTCAATCCTAAAGATTAAATGTGCTGAACCATTAGTTCCATTTCTCATATTAAGATAAATCCCATAGTCCTAACAGGCTCATGGGATTATCTTATTACCAAGAACAAAACCAAATCTTGATTTATAGTTTTCCCCTATAGACTATTTTTTGTAAGATATATAATTTCCTATATCCATATTAAGAAAATGAAGAATCTGAATTATTGCACCATAGCAGCTGCTCTTGCAGCTGGTGCATTTCTCCTTCCTTCCTGCAAAAGCGATAAGCAGCAACAGCAAATGCAGACGCAAGCACCGGAATACGCTGTGCTTCAAGTCGGTACAGAAGATGTGAATCTGAATACCGCTTATCCCGCTACGTTGCATGGCATAAACGATGTGGAAATCCGTCCGCAGGTTACAGGTTTTCTGACTCAGGTCAATGTACATGAAGGCCAACATGTTAGTGCTGGTCAAGTCTTATTTACGATTGATCAAGTACAGTTACAGGCGGCCGTTGATGCAGCCCGAGCTGCTGTGGAAGTTGCACAGGCAAACGTAAATACTGCCCAGACCAACGCCAACAATAATAAGATTCTGCTTGATAAAAATATAATAAGTGCACCGGCTTATCAAATTTCGGCAGACGCTCTTAACGCAGCTAAGGCACAGTTACATCAAGCTCAAGCTAACCTCGTATCGGCACAAAAGAATTTGTCATATACCTCTGTTAAGGCTCCTACTGCTGGTGTAGTAGGCACCATTGACAATAAGGCTGGCAGTTTAGTAAGTCCTTCTACACTATTGACTATACTTTCTGACAATGGTGCTATTGAGGCTTATTTCTCTATGACCGAAAAAGAAGTGCTTGCTCTCACTGATAATGGTAGCCGTTCAGTAAATGCTGCAATATCTTCGATGCCTGAAGTCGAATTACAACTTAGTGATGGCACTCTCTATCCCTATAAAGGTAAGATAGTATCTATTTCAGGCGTACTCGATACTGCTACAGGAAGTGCTACTGTAAAAGCATCTTTCCCTAACCCGGACGCCATGTTGCGTAGTGGCAATACAGGTCTGGTACTCGTTCCTACTACAATGCAGAGTGCCCTACAAATTCCTCAGACCGCTACTTATGATATACAGAATATGAAATTCTGTTATGTTGTTGGTGATAGTGCTAAAGTACATTCTACTCCCATTACCGTTGCCGATCAGGACGATGGTAAGAACTATGTAGTTACTTCGGGTCTGAAACCAGGTGATGTAATAGTCGTCGAGGGCGTAGGTATCAGTGTGCGTGACGGTATGACAATCTCTCCTAAAAACCCTACTCAACCACAGTCAACTCCTAACAAATGAACTTAGATAGATTTATAAAACGACCTGTACTCTCGACCGTTATCTCGGTATTCATCGTGATTTTCGGTCTGTTAGGTCTATCCAGTATCTCAATCGAGCAGTATCCATCGATTGCTCCTCCGACTATTCGTGTATCGACAACATATACCGGTGCCAATGCTCAGACTGTGCTTAATTCAGTCATTGCTCCTCTTGAAGAGCAGATAAACGGTGCCGAAGGTATGGACTACATGGTCTCTACTGCCAGTAATAATGGCCAGGCTGAAATACAAGTATATTTCAAGCAAGGCATGGATCCTGACATGGCGGCTGTGGACGTACAGAACCGTGTGGCAAAAGCTACCAGCCAGCTTCCCTCAGAAGTTACACAGGTAGGTGTCATTACTCAGAAACGTCAGAGCTCAATGCTTATGGTGAACGGTGTCTATGACCCTACCGGAACTTACAGTCAGGAGTTTATAGAGAACTACGTTACCATCAATATCTTGCCCCAGGTTAAACGTGTTACCGGTGTTGGTGATGCCTCTGCATTCGGCGCCGACTATTCAATGCGTATATGGCTTGACCCAAAGAAGATGGCTCAATATAACTTGATGCCTTCTGATGTTACTGCAGCTTTGGCAGAACAGAATATCGAAGCCGCTCCTGGACAGTTTGGCGAACAAGGTGATCAGGCATTTCAGTATATAATGCGCTACAAAGGTCGTCTGTCACAAGCTAAGGAATTTGAAGATATCATATTACGCGCTTCCTCTGATGGAGAGGTACTCCGTCTCGGTGATGTGGCTAAAGTTGAGCTCGGTCGTCTGACTTACTCAATGGGCTCACAGCTCAATGGTTATGTCGGCTCTGCATTCGTGGTTTACCAGAGTGCAGGTTCAAACGCAACTGCTGTAATCGAGAGAATCGAGAAACTTCTTGACCAGGCACGTAAAGAGCTTCCTAAGGGACTTGTACTTGAAACCACTATGAACGTCAATGACTTCCTTTTTGCTTCAATTCATGAGGTAGTAAAGACGCTTATCGAAGCATTCATACTGGTATTCCTTGTTGTTTTTATTTTCCTTCAGGATTTCCGTTCGACTCTGATACCTATTATCTCGATTCCTGTAGCGTTAATAGGTACTTTCTTCCTTTTGTACATATTCGGCTTTACCCTCAACTTGCTAACGCTGGCTGCCCTTGTGCTCGCAATTGCTATTGTGGTCGATGACGCCATAGTGGTGGTGGAGGCTGTACATGCCAAACTTGACCAAGGATATAAATCCGCACGTAAGGCCTCAATTGATGCCATGCGTGAGATTGCCGGCGCTCTTATCTCTATTACTCTGGTCATGATGCTTGTGTTCATTCCAGTATCTTTCCTTGGTGGTACTTCAGGTATTTTCTACCGTCAATTTGGTCTTACGATGGCAATGGCTATCGGTTTGTCAGCTGTCAACGCTCTTACTCTCTCTCCAGCCTTATGTGCTATCTTCCTAAAGCCACATAATGCAGATGAGAATCTCAAAGAACGTCTCGGCAAGGCTTATTCCGCTGCTGGTGAGGCAGTAGTGGAGTCTTATAAAAAGCGTTTTCACTTTCCACCAATTGTCACCTTCTGTCTTATAGCAGCTGCTATTGTATTCCTTGTTCTTGGTTGGTATACTTTCGAAAATGTCGTACTAAGTATCATCGCCTGCGTCGTAGCTATACTGGCAATTATAGGAATGTTCCAGAGAGAATTCCTCGATGCCTTTAACCGTGCTTTCAATAAGCTGCTCGCCGTCTACAAAAGAGCAACCAAGTTCTTCCTCAAAAATAAGTTAGCTTCTATTGCCTCTGTACTGGCTTCTATAGGTATTCTTGTATGGCTTATGAGTATTACTCCTACAGGTCTTGTACCTAACGAAGATACAGGTGTAATAATGGGTGCTGTAACCTTACCACCCGCTTCTTCACAGGAACGTACTCAGGAAGTCATAGCTCAGGTTGACAGTATGATTGGCACACTACCGGAAGTTCAATCTCGTACATCTATTCTTGGATTTAGCTTTATCGGTGGTCAAGGCAATACATACGGTTCTTTCATTGTTAAGCTCAAACCATGGGACGAACGTCCACACGCTGACCAGAGTGCATCCGCCGTATTAGGTAAGGTAATGGCTATGGTGCAGCAGATAAAGGGAGCAAACATTATGTTCTTCCAGCCTCCTATGATTACCGGTTATTCTGTTACTAACGGTTTTGAAGTTAAACTTGAAGATAAAACCGGTGGTTCTCTTGACAATTTCTACCGTGTATATCAGAATTTTATTGGCCAACTCAACGCACAGCCTGAAATTCAGATGGCTTACTCCACATTCAATCCTACTTTCCCGCAATATATGGTAGATATAGATGTGGCCAAAGTTAAGCAAGCCGGACTAACTCAGAATGCTATACTATCAGCACTTCAGGGATACTACGGTGGTATGTATATCTCAAACTTTAACTCTTACGGTAAACTTTATCGTGTCATGATGCAGGCCTCTCCGGATGCACGTGTATCACCCGAAACGTTGAAACAGATTAAAGTACGCAATGGTAATGAGATGGCTCCTATAGATAACTTTGTAAAACTTACTCGTGTCTATGGCCCTGACCTTCTCAACCGTTTCAATATGTTTACTTCAATCTCCGTAACAGGTACTCCTAACCCCGGTTATAGTTCTGGTCAGGCTATTGAAGCTATCAATCGTGTGGCTGACGAAACACTGCCTGCAGGTTATACTTTTGAATATTCAGGTATGACTCGCGAGGAAGCTTCCGGCGATAGTGGTTCACTCGGATACGTATTCATTCTGGTGCTTCTTTTTGTTTACCTTGTTTTGTCTGCACAATACGAAAGTTACATCTTACCATGGGCCGTTATTCTCTCGGTACCGTTCGGTCTGATGGGTACATTCATATTTGCACAGATGCGTGACATTGCCAATAATATTTATCTCCAGATTGCTCTCATCATGCTTATCGGTCTGTTGGCCAAGAATGCTATTCTTATTGTTGAGTTCGCGCTTGACCGTCGTAAAACCGGTATGTCTATCTTCAATGCTGCTCTCCAAGGTGCAATAGCACGTCTACGTCCTATCCTTATGACATCATTGGCTATGATTATAGGTCTGTTGCCTCTGATGTTTGCACACGGTGCAGGTGCCAACGGTAACCAAGCTCTCGGTACAGGTGCTGTCGGAGGTATGCTCATAGGTATGATTCTGCAGGTACTTATTGTTCCTTCCCTATTCTATATCTTCCAGACTCTTCAGGAGAAGATTTCTCCCTACAAGTGGCACGATACTGACAACTCTGGCCTTTCGTCCGAAATCGAGCAGTATAGCGGAGCTACAGAATAAGATTCTCTTTTCACTTTATTGCCGGCCGTTTTTTGGCTGTTGCTATAAGGCGGCCGGCATCTCCAAATTTTACACACAAGTTACACAATGAATAATACTTCTAAAATATTTCTTTGTGGCATGCTCACACTCTCTCTGGCGAGCTGTAACATCTACAAGAAATATGAGCTTCCAACCGAAGACTCGGCTATTGTAGCTGACTATGGCTCCGCTCTGAGAGCAGAGGCTGATTCTGCTTCACTACCTTATCTCGGCTGGCGAGATGTCTTCACTGATCCCAAACTACAGGATCTTATTTCGTTAGCTTTAGCTAACAATACTGATCTTGAGAATGCCCGACTCAATATCGATATCGCACGAGCTCAACTTAAGGGAGCAAAACTCAGTTATTTTCCTTCACTGGCTATAACCCCCAATGTCGGCACTTCAAGTTATGGTGGCAGTCAAATGCACTGGAGCTATACTATTCCTGCTGCACTTAGCTGGGAGGTGGACGCTTTCGGGAAAATACTCAATCGTAAACGTGGTGCAAAAGTTGCCGTTGAACAAGCTGAAGCCTATCGTCAAGCTGTCCAGTCGCAAATTATATGTGGTGTAGCCTCTACCTATTATGCTCTTGTATGGCTTAATCAGCAGCTCGATCTCACACGCCGTACAGCTGACATCTGGAAGGAACAGGTTGAATCCATGGTTCTCATGAAGGAGGCAGCCATGGTTAATGAGGCTGCCGTAGTACAGAGTCGAGCTAACTATTATAGTATAATGGCTAATATTCCAGAACTGGAAAAGTCAATAGCTTCTACCCAAAATACCCTTTCCCTCTTACTTAATTCATATCCACAAACATGGGAAGTAACTTCCAATCTGAATTTTGACATTCCTACTCAGCTTGTCGAGGGCATTCCTATTTCCTATCTTGCCTGTCGTCCTGATGTCAAAGCAAGCGAACGCAGTCTGGCAGTTGCTTACTATTCAACTAACAGTGCACGTGCAGCCTTCTATCCCAGTATTGTAATTTCACCACAGGGTGGTTTTACTAATCTTGTAGGAGGTATGATTACAAATCCTGGCAAATGGTTTATTCAACTGGCTGGCTCACTGACAGCTCCTATATTCTCACGCGGCCAGAATATCGCTACACTCGAAGCAGCAAAAGCCCAACAGGAACAGGCACTTAATTCATTTGAATACACTGTTCTCTCTGCAGCCGGTCAAGTCAGCGATGCATTGACAGCATATCATAAGAATGCCGAAAGACGCGGATACATACTCAAGCAGATTGATCAGTTGGAGAAATCAGTTGAATATACTCAGGAACTGTTAACCCTCAACCAAAGCACTACCTATCTTGAGGTTTTGACAGCTCGTTCCAACCTACTGAATGCCCAACTCGCAAGTCTTACTTGCTGGCATGATAAAGTTAGTGCTCTCATTTCTCTTTATCAAGCAGTTGGAGGTGGACGTTAAGTACTACTTTACAAAAAAATTTCTTAACTTTGGAATTATTTTTTGACCTTATAATATTTCTAACATCATGGCAGCTATAATCAGTCCGCAGGCATTTGTACATCCTGACGCACGTCTTGGCAATAATGTACAGATACATCCTTTCGCTTATATTGACGCCAATGTCGAAATTGGTGACAATACCATCGTGCGTCCTCATGCCAGTGTTCTCTCTGGTGCGCGTATCGGAAAGGATAACGTCATTTACGAAGGGGCGATTGTGTCAGCCTCTCCACAAGATTTCAGATGGAAAGGATGCGATAGTTTTGTTCGTACAGGTAATAAAACTACCATTCGCGAACATGTTATTATAAACCGAAGCATCCACAAAGATGGTGAGACTTATATAGGCAGCAATTCTTTCATTATGGCTCAGACCCATATAGGTCATGACTCAATCATAGGCAACTACTGTGTTTTAGGAAATGCTGTCAAGATAGCTGGTGATGTTAAGATAGGCGATTACACTATACTCTCCTCGAATGCGCTTGTTCACCAAGGATTTAATATAGGTGAATGGGTACTTATAAAAGGTGGCACACGTGTCAACGGCAATGTACCTCCTTTCTGTATCATGGCTCATAACCCTATCTCTTATTCAGGTGTCAATGCCTTTGTAATGCGTAAGGCCAAAAAGTCCGACCAAATTATCAATGACATAGCTCAATGCTACCGTCACATCTATCAAAGTAACACTTCAGTGTTCAACGCACTGCGTCGCATCGAGATAGATATACCGGCCTCGGAGGAACGTGATCAAGTAATGAATTTTATACGTGCTCACGACCTTAAACTGGCCGCTATTAAGCAGGATTTATTCGATTAATTTTTCACTACTAAATACACAGCCGGTTTCTTCACACAAGTTGAGACCGGCTGTGTATTTTTAATCCTGTAAGATTCGTTCAGAAGTTCTTTCATTACATGCAATAGCTAAAATCTGAAATATAGTTACTAACTTTGCACTCAATCTTTTCACTATATTCAGTCTTCAGACTTTATTGGTATGAATGCTAAAAAACTATTGACACGTACCGTTTCTGGCGCCATTTACGTTGCTTTGATTATTGGAGCGATGCTGTGCGGCACACCTGGCGTCATGGCTCTGGCTATCCTGTTTTGTATCCTTGGAGTGTTAGAATTTGAAAAGCTTTATCATGCTCTCTCCCTACAGCGACTGCTACCCATAACTCTCGATATCTTAGGCGCTTTATGCTTATGTCTGTGTATCTATCCTGTCGCTTTGCTTCTATGGGTCATTGTCCTTCTGATGCGTTTTGTCGCAGAACTATATCTTAAGTCTGATACTCCTCTGATTGATGTATGCCGTTCCCTAATGGCACAGATTTACTTAGGTGTACCTCTCGGACTAATGGTGTTACTGGCTGATTTTGTCGGCAGTTCTATGACAGTTCTATTACTTTTTATTTTTATATGGCTTAATGATACAGGAGCTTTTTTAGTTGGAAGTGCTATCGGACGTCGCAAACTATTTGAACGTATTTCTCCCAACAAGTCATGGGAAGGTTTCTTTGGAGGTCTTTGCTTCAATCTGATTTTGGCTGCAATTTTATGTTGGACATGTCCACAAGTTTTCTCTATGCCTCCCTATCTACTGCTTTGGCTTTCTGTTGCATTACTTGTCACTGTATTTTCCACATGGGGTGATTTATTTGAATCATTACTGAAACGAAGTCTTCATGTCAAGGATTCAGGTAATCTTATTCCCGGCCATGGAGGAATACTTGATCGCATAGACTCACTTTTATTCGTAATGCCTGCCGCCTATGTGTTCTTTCACCTACTTTGAATAAGTAGCTTTAGAAATTTTTGATTAGAATAATTTTACAGTATATAATAATACCCGCTATTAATAGCGGGTATTATTATATACTGTAAAATTATTTGATTCTGAACCAATAACCAGCTGTAACCATAACCGACATAGTATTAGAAGCACTGAATACATCTGCTCGTGCTGAAGGAAAAATATTTCCTAAACCAAAATAAAAACGCGCTTCCAAACATACCGACTGCTGACGATTTATATTGAATTCTCCTCCCAATCCAGCAGATATACCATAATCAAATTTCTGACTGACCTTCATAGTCATCTGGGAATTGGTACGGTTACGATTAGGAAAATCAGGAAGATTCTCTGTATTCCAAGGATCGAAATTCGACTTTGAACTCTCTCCTATGAACACTCCTACTTCTGGTCCCGCATTGAAAAAGAAACGCCCTCGACGACCGAAATATATATGTGCCATTACTGGTATCTGGATATAATTTAGAGTACGTTCATAATGATAAGGTAGCTCTTCAAAATTCTCTTTCCATCCTCGCTGAGTCCACAGACACTCAGCTATGAGACCGAAATAATTTTCCTCTATGTATCTAAAAGTTACTCCTGCACACCCTCCCACTTTAAGCAATTGCCTTACAGAAGGATTAAAGAATACTCTCGAAACACCGGCACCACCCTTCACACCAAGGGCTACATTAGAATCATAACGCTTCTGGGCTGAAATGTCAGTTCCCCAAATAGTCGATATGAGTAAGGTTACAATTATGCAGAACAGCTTGTTCATTTCAGCCTTTCCCTGTCAATTTTACCACTTGGAGTGAAACGCAGCAGATAACATACCTGATTATAGAAACCACCCCAGTTATTTACGCGCACTGGTTCTATTTCTGCTTGCATAGTTATAGTTGCTGGCAGCCCCTTATTCAAGTCACCACTATTGTAAACTACACCTGGTATAAATGTACGAGCCACATCATAGCCAGTAACAGAATACATTGGAAAAGACTTAGCAGGCGAAGTCCCATACATCTGATTAAAAACTGATGTAAATTCCTCTGCTTCCGATGAATCTGGGTCATAATAAAATCTTGAAGGGATACGGACATCGCTTAGACTTATCTTATTACCGATGACATCGGCCAGAGTTACCCAACTTGGACGTCCGAGCAAGGTTATTCTTGAACTTGGATGTTCCCGCGTGGCATGTTCTACCGCAGCTACCGCCTCAAGCACATCATCACGCTTAGTAGCATGACAATATATTATATAATCTTCGTTATTACTGAAATTATATTCTTTAAGAGCGTCCAGACTTATACTTTCTGCTTGTGAAGGTGCATACAATTTCTCTATACCTTCAGCTACAGCATCTTGATGATCTTTTTCACCGACCATTATAAGTCGACGATCTGAATAGCGATCACCTACATAACCTATTACCTCATCATTAAAGAACAGTGACGGTGGTTGTAACTGTATCATCGAAGGATTAGTCTGATAAAGGTCACTCTTGACATTAAAGACATTGATAATCTCTACCTTATTGCGGTCACCATACTCAGCCAAAAAATCCGGGAAATTCTTATCTGCAGTAGCAAAAACAACATGAGGTTTGAATTCTTCCAGCTGACGCTCTACAGATGCCTGCTTCTCACGGCCGTCTATTACCTTCAGAGCGACTTTATAGCTTGAATGTTTCATTTTATCAAGTGCTAACAAGACACCCCGCATAAATTCTATATCTCTTTTAGCTGTCGGAGCATCAAGCAGCACAGCCACATTGACACTACCGTCTGTTATCAGAGGTTCAACATGATGAATAGAATCATAGATTTCCTGACGTCCTTCAAAAGTAAGTTCCCGTGGATCCTCTTCCACCACTTCGCGTTCTACCTCAACCTCTTTCATTTGAGGCACAGCTATTATTTGGTCCTTTTTAAGACGTCGAGTATCAGTGTTGGCTGCTTTAAGTTCATCAACACTCACACCTGTCGCATCTGAGATTTTATCCCACGTATCGTTTTTCTTTATTTTATAGTTATCAAGCGATTCAAGCTGTTCCTCTGACACTATTTCAGTACGGACACGTTCACGGTTACTGTTTATAGGTATACGTATTACACTACCTTCCTTAAGCTGTTTTTCCGTCAGACCTGGATTGGCAGCCAAAAGGTCTTCCACCGAAGTACCGTATGTCTTAACAATCTGCGGCAGTGTGTCATCTGAGCGAACATTATAATACAAATATCGCTCACCATCAGTTGAATCAGCAGACGGTTGTCTTATCTCTATTATTTCACCTGCCTTAACTCCATAGCGTGCTGACGGACAATTGGCATATAGCGTTTCAAGCGATATATCATATTGATGTGCGATACTATAAGCAGTCTCTCCCTTTTTGACAAGGTGTGTGATAGGTTCATAACCATACTGCTCTATATCATTCGAAGAAGCTTCGGCTACTTTTTTATATTCGGTCGGATAGTAAAGACGGCTACCTTTCTGCATCGAACTGGCTGTATGAGGATTGAGATGAAGAAGTTCAGCCGGGTCCCAACCAAATTTTTTAGCGATACCGTAAATTGAATCACCCTTTTTTACTTCATAGTAATAATATTCCTTACCCAAAATATTAACTTTGGGTAGCTTCAAATCCTGTGCGTCGGCAGATGCAGTCAAAAGTGCCGCACACAAAAGGGATATATAATATCTTTTTTTCATGTTTTCGAGTGGCGTGTGTAGCTTCTTTCCGTGATGATAGGAGGGCTTACAGAACCACCCTATCTCTCTGTATAACGTTTACTCTTTTACAAAATTAGTTATTAGTTATGAATTAGGCAAACTTCGTTCTTAACCAAGTTCTATGGCTTCGCAATCCTTCATCTTACCCGCATCAAGACTAAGCCGCACCAATGTCCTCTTTTTATGCCATCCTTGTTGACCAGCCGCTCCCGGATTTATAACAAACACATTACTCTCTGAGTCACGTGCTACCTTCAGTATATGACTATGACCATCAACTACCAAATCTATTCCGTGTTCAGATATTAATGTACGTACACCCTGAGCCCACTTTCCCGGATAACCTCCGATATGTATCAATAATACTTTTAAACCTTCAACCTCAAATATTTCATATTCCTTACATTTTCTTCGCATTTCGCCATAGTCAGCATTTCCATATACTGCTCTTACTACTCGGCCGTTATCTCCAAGCTGTTCTATTATTCCGTAATCACCTACGTCACCGGCATGCCAAACTTCATCACAATCAGCAAAATATTTAAGATATTTAGCATCCCAATAACCGTGTGTATCACTTATTATACCTATTCGCTTCATTATTATGTTTTTATTATAAATATCCCCCGTCCCATGGCCTTATAGTCCACAGAACGGGGGATATTATATTACTAAAACTCTTAGGCGTCAGTTTCGTTTTTCGATTCTTCTGACTCCTTGGGGTTGTCAGTCGAACGATGAGTAAACGTAAGTTTATCATCGCCTTCCTTATATGTCACCTCTATTAAGCCACCGGGTTCACCGTTAGCATTCAGAGTAAGCAGAAGCTCAGCCAGCTCGTCCTCAAGATATTTCTGAATAGAACGCTTCAGTGGACGTGCACCAAAATTCTTATCATAACCTTTTTCAGCTATAAAATTCTTAGCTGCTTCCGACAGATTAAGTAGGAAACCAAGTTTTTCTATTCTTCTGTAGAAGTCACTCAACTCGATATCTATTATCTGGAATATAGCTTTCTTATCAAGCTGATCAAACATTATGACATCATCAACTCGGTTAAGGAATTCAGGCGAGAAAGCTTTATTAAGTGCTTTCGAAATTACACTACGTGCCTGTTCCTTCTGGTCATCTGCCGTCTGGAAGCCTACTCCCGTACCGAAGTCCTTAAGCTGACGCGAACCTATGTTGCTCGTCATTATAAGTATAGTATTCTTGAAGTCGATACGACGACCGAGTGAATCGGTCAGACGCCCTTCATCCATAACCTGAAGCAACAGATTGAACACATCAGGATGTGCCTTCTCTATCTCATCAAGAAGTACTACCGAATAGGGATGACGACGTACCTTCTCAGTCAGCTGACCGCCCTCTTCATAGCCTACGTATCCCGGAGGAGCACCGACAAGACGAGAAACAGTGAATTTCTCCATAAATTCCGACATATCCATACGGATAAGCGCATCTGACGAATCAAACAGATACATAGCCAGTTTCTTTGCCAGATGTGTTTTACCTACACCTGTAGGACCAAGGAACATAAACGTTCCTATCGGTTTATTGGGATCCTTAAGACCGATACGGTTACGCTGTATGGCTTTGACAAGCTTCTTGATAGCCTCATCTTGACCCACAACACTTCCCTTGAGTGCTTCACCCATCTGCAACAGTCGTGCGCCTTCAGCCTGAGCTATACGCTGTGTAGGCACACCTGTCATCATAGCTACTACTTCGGCTACTTTTTCTTCATCTACTTCCTGACGTTCATTGTCAAGCTGTGCCTCCCATGCCTTCTTAGCAGTCTCAAGCTGCTGCTTCTGCTTGAGTTCTTTATCTCGAAGATTGGCAGCAAGCTCAAAATCTTGATCATGAGCTGCTTTATACTTCTCGGCAGCAGTGGCATCTATCTCTTTTTCAAGACGCTCAACCTCCTCAGGCACTTTAATATTGGTGATATGCACACGCGAACCAGCTTCATCTAAGGCGTCAAGAGCCTTGTCAGGGAAAGTACGATCACTGACATAACGTTCCGTCAAATCAACACACGCCTTCAAAGCAGCATCGGTATAAGTCACATTATGATGCTGCTCGTACTTCTCTTTCACCTTATTAAGAATCTCCAATGTTTCCTCACGGCTGGTGGGTTCTACCATCACCTTCTGGAAACGACGTTCGAGAGCGCCATCTTTCTCTATATTTTGACGATATTCGTCAAGAGTTGTGGCACCTATACATTGTATCTCACCACGTGCCAGCGATGGCTTGAGCATATTTGCAGCATCCATTGACCCCGGAGCGCCTCCGGCACCTACTATAGTATGTATCTCGTCTATAAAGAGTATAATCTCAGGATGCTTACTCAGTTCATCAACTACAGCCTTGATACGTTCCTCAAACTGACCACGATATTTGGTACCGGCCACCATAGAAGCCATATCCAAACCTATGACACGTTTGTCAAACAGAATACGTGACACCTTCTTTTGGACTATTCTTAGTGCCAGACCCTCGACAATAGCCGACTTACCAACACCAGGCTCTCCTATAAGGACTGGATTATTCTTCTTACGGCGTGACAAAATCTGAGCCAGACGTTCTATTTCATTTTCACGTCCTACCACAGGGTCCAAACGGCCTTCAGCAGCGGCTTTGGTCATATCATAACCAAATTTATCTAAAGCCGGGGTGTCACCACCTGCGCCCTTATCGCTGCTACGTCCCGAAGTGCCTTTTGAACGCGGAGTTTCACTTGATGAGAAGCTTTCCTCTTCATCATCATCTTCCTCGAAATTCTTAGCCATGTCAACGGGCAAGTCCGAGATGTTCTGAAAAGAAATATCAAAGTTAAGATACTCCTCTTTTATATGTTTCAATATCTCGCTGTCCATGTGACGCTGATCATGCATCAGGGCCAGCAATATGTGCTCGCCCGCTATAGTATGAGCATGCAGCTTACGGGCCTCCGAGGTGGCAAGCTGCAGATGGCGTATAGCGGCCAGAGTAATCTTATATTGCTGTTCAAACAGCGTAGTTGTCTCTCCGCTTGGCTGTGTCTGCGAGAGGTATTGCTCCAGCTCGCCTACCATCTTGTCTATATCAACATTCAGCTGCGTCAGTATCCTATGGGTAAAACCGTTCTTATCGCGCATGGCACCAAGCACAAAATGCTCACTCCCTATCACAGGCGAATGGAAACGGCACGCCTCGGCATAAGCCGATTCAAGCACTGGCCTGAACTGTTGAGAAAAATCATTTTTCATCTGCGTTGTTCCTCTTTTTTCTTTGCAATTTTTAGATAGCGTTGCTTTACAAACAACATTGACCCCTCTTTTGTTTGAATTATTCCAATGTAGTCTTTGCAACTGCTCCTATTTTTATATTTTTATTGACTTTTACGATATACTACAAATAGCGTGCCAATTTTTAATAACGTTTTTTGAGTGTACATCTTACAATCTCACTTGCCTATCACAAAAAAAATGATTAACTTTGTTGCTTGCAAAGCACCCCGAGTGCTGTCGTCCCGACCACTACTCTCCTGTGTTTGAACGGTACCGGGACATCAATTGAAAACATTTTACAATGCAAGGAGACGATAAAATAATTCCGATTAACATCGAGTCGGAGATGAAGAGTGCCTACATCGACTATTCGATGTCAGTTATTGTCAGTCGTGCCCTACCCGATGTCCGTGACGGATTCAAGCCCGTTCACCGGAGGGTGCTTTACGGCATGAACGAATTGGGTAACTTCTTTTCAGGCGATACAAAAAAATCTGCCCGTATTGTCGGCGAAGTTATGGGTAAGTATCACCCACACGGTGATTCTTCCATTTACCTTACCATGGTACGTATGGCGCAAGAATGGTCGCTTCGTTACCCTCTCGTATTCGGACAAGGCAACTTCGGCTCTATAGATGGAGATTCTCCGGCCGCTATGCGTTACACTGAGGTCAAGCTTGCCAAAATGGGTGAGGAGATGCTCGAAGACCTCGACAAGGAAACGGTAGATTTTGTGCCCAACTTTGACAATACCCTTATGGAGCCGGCTGTACTGCCAACACGCATACCGAACCTTCTGGTCAACGGAGCCTCTGGCATAGCTGTCGGAATGGCTACAAATATGCCTCCCCATAATCTCACTGAAGCCCTCAACGCTTCTTTGGCTCTTATTGACAATCCTGATATAGACATCGAAGGGTTGATGCAATATATTCTTGCTCCTGACTTCCCTACCGGAGGCGAAATTTTCGGAATGCAAGGTGTCAAAGAAGCTTTCGAGACTGGACGTGGACGCATTATAATCCGTGCTAAGGCTGATATAGAATCTACAGGCACACATGACCAGATAATAATCTCTGAAATTCCTTACGGAGTGCTTAAAAACGACCTTGTCAAGAGCATTGCAGACCTTGTGGAAGATAAGAGAATTGAAGGAATAGCAGATATAACAGATACTTCCGCCCGAGGCAAAATGCACATCGCGATTGACATCAAACGCGATGCCAACGCTCGTGTAATACTCAATAAGCTCTACAAGCTTACTCAGCTTCAGACTTCATTTAGTGTCAATAATGTAGCACTTGTCAATGGACGTCCAAAAACTCTCAACCTCAAAGAACTCCTTGAGGCTTTCGTATCACACCGTCATGAAGTAGTCATCAGGCGTTCACGTTACGAACTTCGCAAAGCTGAGGAACGCGCTCATATCCTTCGAGGCCTCATGATTGCTTGTGACAGTATTGATGAAGTCATAGCTTTAATCCGTTCCTCACAAAGTACAGACGAGGCTCGACAAGCCCTCAGCAACCGTTTTGAACTTGACGAAATACAGACTCGTGCTATTGTTGAGATGAAATTGCGTCAGCTCACAGGCCTTGAAATGGAAAAACTCCGTGGTGAGTATGATGACCTTATGCACACTATAGAGCATCTGAATCTCATTCTTAATGACGACTCCGTATGCCGTCAAGTAATGAAAGATGAGCTCATCGAAATCCGTGATAAATATGGTGATGAACGGTGCACTAAAATAAATCATTTCTCAGGCGACCTCAACGCTGAGGATTTCTATCCAGACGATGAGATGGTGATAACTATCTCACACCTCGGTTACATCAAGCGTACTCCCCTCTCTGAGTTCCACGCACAGCAACGCGGTGGACTCGGTTCAAAAGGTGGCAATACCCGCGATGAAGATTTCATGGAGCATATTTATATGGCTACTAACCATAACTATATGCTGTTCTTCACAGGTAAGGGTAAATGCTACTGGCTTAAAGTCTATGAGATTCCCGAAGGCACAAAGACTTCTAAAGGCCGTGCCATACAGAACCTGCTCAATATCGAACCTGATGATACTGTAAAAGCCTTTATACGTATCAAACAGCTCAACGACGAGAAGTACACTTCATCGCACAATCTGATTTTCTGTACCCAAAACGGAATCATCAAAAAGACTTCTCTCTCAGCTTACTCACGTCCACGTGCCAACGGCGTCAACGCAATATCAATTCGTGAAGACGACGAGCTGCTCGGTGTACGTCTCACCGATGGAAATTCAGAGATTATAATGGCTGATCGCGACGGACGTGCAATTCGTTTCCACGAAAATAATGTACGTGAAACTTATCGTGACACAATTGGTGTACGTGGTATGACTCTTGGTTCACCTGATGATAAAATTGTCGGTATGATAACCATGAAAGAGAATTCAACCCATACCGTGATGGTTATATCCGAGAACGGATACGGCAAACGCTCTCTGCTCAGTGATTATCGTATCACCAATCGTGGTGGCAAAGGAGTTAAAACACTCAATATTACTCCAAAGACCGGTGCGCTCATCGCCATAATGGATGTCGATAATTATAATGACCTTATAATCATCAATCAGAGTGGCATAGCTCTACGCCTGCCTGTAGCTACTCTACGGATAATGGGTCGTGCCACACAAGGTGTACGCCTCATTGACCTCTCAAAACGCGGTGATGTCATTGCATCTGTCTGCAAGGTTATGTCTGACCCAGACAGTCTACCAGCCGAAGAGGAAGCTGATTCTCCAGAAGGTGAGAATGTGGTAGTGTCTGAAACAACTCCTGAACCCTTCTCAACAGACACTAACACTGATGACAACCTTATAGAAGAAGTTGAGATTGAAGAGGAACTTGAGGAGAATGATAATACACTTGATGAGTAAACCTTTGGCCACTCATATATTCTTATCTATATAAGTCTAAATCATAATAACATAAATTTCGACAAACATGAAAAAGTTTTTTTCTTTAGCTCTGTGTCTGGCTGCTGTCGCCTCTATGTCGGCTCAGAAGCAGAATGTCGATCAGGCTGCAAAACTTTCAGGCAAGGCAGATAAGCTTACCGAAGCTCGCGAGCTTATCAAATCGGCTATGGAGAATCCTGAGACTAAGGACGACGCCCGCACTTATTTCGTGGCTGGTAAAATCGAGCTTGACGCCTTTGACAACAGTTACAAGGCGCAGATGATTAATCCTGACAATGTCAACACCGACGAAATGGGTCAGCAGCTCATCAATGCTTACCACTACTTCCTTCAGGCTCTCCCGCTTGACAGTGTACCTGATGAAAAAGGAAACGTTAAACCCAAGTTCTCAAAAGATATAGTTAGCAAACTTGCCGGACATCATCGCGATTTCGGTAATGCTGGTGTTAATTTCTTCAATAGCAAGAAATTCTATCCTCAGGCTTATGAGGCATTCATGATTTACTCTGATATGCCTTCTTTACCATTTATGGGCAAGTCAGCTCCTGTTGTTCCACAGGAAGATATCGCAACTTTTTACTTCAACGCAGGTCTCTCAGCTTACTCTGGCAATGCTGTTGAAGAAGCTGCCAAAGCTTTCAAGAAATCGCGCGAGGCAGGTTATTCAGCTGAAGAACCCTATATATACGAGATTGCCAGCTGGCAGAATATAGCTCAGACTGACGAAGCCCGTACTGATGAGGCTAAGAATAATATACTTGCTGCCGCAAAAGCCGGTTATGATAAGTTCGGTCTCCAGAATCCTCTGTTTATGAACAACATGGTTAATTCCATGGTGTCTGACGGTAAGAATGATGAGGCTATCGCCCTGCTTACTCAGGAAATATCCGCACATCCTGACAATGCTATCCTCTATGGTCTAAGAGGCTATGTCAATGACCGCGCCGGTAATGATGACGCTTCAGAGGCAGATTACCGCAAGGCAGCTTCACTTCCCGACGTGGATTTTGAAACTCTGAAAAATGCCAGCAAGAAAATTGCTCGTATTGGCACAATGAAATGGGCAAACATAGAAGGTGCCACAGAAGCACAGCGTCAGGAAATCAAAACTCGTTACTTTGATTCAGCTATGGAAATAGCCGACAAAGCTGCCAACATCAACCCCAATGATGATGACCTAAACTATGTGATAGAGAACATTCAATACGCTCTCGATACATACTTCTAAATATCTCATTTCTGACACTCGGATAACTTCTGAGTTGCCATAAAAACTTGTGCAGACATAGCAGTCAACTTTCGGACTGCTATGTCTGCACAAGTTTTTACACACAAATCTCCTAATAACTTTAACTATTCAGCCCTTACAAACATATAATTCATCTAATTCGTGTTAAATTCTCTCACACTATTATATTATCTTTTTGTTAACTTATGTTTTTTGATTAACTTTGCACTGTTTTTTGGTCCATATATAACTCTTAGGCATGGTTGTCCGTTCTCACAGAGGAATATGTGGCCACTGATTTTTATTTTTCGTATTGGCACGGTTGGACAATACTGCGCCGAAACTTAGAATTTTAATAAAGTTAGATGGGACTTTTCTCTTTCACACAAGAAATTGCAATGGACTTGGGTACCGCCAATTCCATCATCATACACAACAACAAAATTGTTGTTGATCAACCAAGTGTGGTAGCCGTTGAGAATAAGACCGATAAGTTACTTGCTGTCGGAACTTTGGCTCATCAGATGGAAGGCAAGGAGCCTCCCGGCATCCGTACTATACGCCCTCTGCGCGATGGTGTGATAGCCGACTTTAACGCTGCTGAGATGATGATTCGAGGCATGGTTAAGATGGTAAACTCCAAACATCGTTGGTTCTCTCCCTCTCTCCGCATGGTGGTATGTATACCTTCGGGTTCAACTGAAGTTGAGATACGTGCTGTTCGCGATTCAAGCGAGCACGCCGGAGGCCGAGATGTCTACATGATTTACGAACCTATGGCGGCTGCCCTTGGTATCGGTATAGACGTAGAGGCTCCGGAAGGCAACATGATTATCGATATAGGTGGTGGTTCTACAGAAATCGCTGTCATTTCACTCGGTGGTATTGTCTGCAACCGTAGTATCCGTATCGCCGGTAATGACCTTACTGCTGATATTCAGGACCACATGAGCAGTGTCCACAATCTAAAAGTCGGAACTACAATGGCTGAAAAGATTAAAATCAACGTAGGCTCTGCACTTCCTATCCTCGACAATCCACCTGAAGACTTCGTAGTCACCGGACCTAACCGTATGACAGCACTTCCTATGGAAGTGGCTGTATCGTATGTTGATATTGCGCACTGCATCGATAAGACTATAGCCAAGATGGAAACTGCGATACTCGCTGCCCTTGATCAGACTCCCCCCGAACTTTATGCTGACATTGTTAAGAACGGCATTTATCTTGCTGGCGGCGGTGCATTGTTGCGTGGTCTGGCTAAGAGATTCACTGATAAGATGCGCATTGAATTCAAGATTGCCGAAGATCCACTGCACGCTGTGGCGAAGGGTACAGGTATAGCGCTTAAAAACATCAGTCGCTTTAAATTCCTCATCCGATAATATGTCCAACCGGCATCCGGTGCGAAGTCGTCTACACTTTCAGGTGGCCTGCTTCTCCGGGTGCCTTTGATTTTGTCTGCCGGTGAGAAATCTCCTTAATTTCCTAATACATTACAGCACATGGTTCGTTTTCGTGTTCTATGTGCTGTTGAGTTGTATATTACTGTTTAGCCATAACACTTTTCAGCAATCCATTTACCTCTCTTCGGCTAATATTGTCGCTTCAAAAATTTTCGGTGTCGCTACAAATGTCACTGATTATTTCAACCTGCGTACTATTAACGCCAGCCTACAAGAGAGGAATGCACAGCTTGAGAACGAAGTGTTCAATCTTCAGAATGAGATAAACGGCTACCGTACTCTACTTAATGACACCAATGCACTTACATTCTCTCGGCGTTTCAATTACGTAAGTGCCTCAGTGTTAAATAATAGTCTACGCCGTCCGCGTAACTATTTTACCATTGACAAAGGCGCGTCTGATGGCGTTAGAACTGGTATGGGTGTAGTCGACCAAAACGGTGTGGTAGGTATTGTTAACGTCACATCTCCGCATACGGCACGTATCATTTCGCTGCTTAACGAGACTCAGCATTTCTCGGTTAAGATTAAGGATACTCCTTTCGTCGGTTCATTGAGTTGGAAAGGTGGTGATCCTACTACAGCCTATGTTGAAGAGATACCCCGTCATGTACGTTACACTATCGGTGATACTATTGTTACAAGTGGTTTCTCCACAACTTTTCCCGAAGGCATACCTGTAGGCACTGTCATGGCAAGAGTGCGTAGTGGAGATGACAATTTTTTTGTACTGAAGGTACGTCTTACTTCCGACTTTACTACCCTCAGTACTGTCCGTGTGCTTCAAGATGCTCTTAAGTCCGAACTTGATTCGCTATCTCAGTTTGACTTACGCATTGACGAGTAAATTTTACCATTTTTATCAGCAGGTTTCATGAACAAAGAGATTTTGCTTTTCTTCGGGCTTTTCATTGCGCTGGTATTAGCCCAGGTGCTTATATGTAACCACATAGTGCTCTTTAACGTGGCAGTGCCGATAATTTTTATTTATTTCATCATTCGGCTCCCTACCGGACTCGGGCTGAACTGGCTGTTCACCTTTTCGTTTCTGCTTGGTTTCACAGTCGATATATTTTCCGATACTCCAGGAGTCAATGCTTTAGCTTGCACTTTGTTGGCCGCTTGTAAACGTCCGATGCTCTATGCCTACGTCCCACGCGATGACCGTACCAAAGACATTATACCTTCGTTGTCTTCGCTCGGACCAGCCATATATGCTAAATATCTGCTTACTATGGTAGCTGCTTTTTGCCTTATAGCATTTTCGATAGAATATTTTAACTTTGCCAACGTTAGTGATATAGCTGTCATGGCCTCGGCAAGTTGTGCATTCTCTTTTCTGTTACTGCTTGGCCTCGACAGCCTGATGCTAACCAAATCCTAACTTAAAGCGTGAGAAAAGACTATAATCTTAGCAAACGAAAATATGTTATCGGGGGCTTCCTGTGTACTATTGTACTTATATATATAATACGGCTTTTTAACCTTCAGGTTGCTGATGACCATTATAAAGCAAATGCAGAAAGCAACGCTTTCCTACGTCGTATTATATACCCCGCCCGAGGTCTGATGTATGATCGTAACGGCAAGCTTGTCGTATTTAACCAGCCCGCTTACGACGTTATGATTATCCCGAAAGATGTAGGACAATTCGACACTACCGCCCTTTGCCAAGTACTCGACATAACACCCGATATGTTGGCTGAAAAATGGGCTGAAATGAAAAATCCACGTAAGAATCCTGGTTATTCAGCCTACACTCCTCAGAAACTTATAGCTCATCTCTCGCAAGCCGATTACGGACGTTTGCAAGAAAAGCTTTACATGTTTCCAGGATTCTTTATTCAGAAACGTACTGTCCGTGAATACAGCTCACCTACAGCCGCTAATGTACTCGGTAATATACGTGAAGTATCAGCTAAAGATGTAGCAGCCGACGAATACTACCGACCTGGTGATTATACCGGTGACCTCGGTATCGAAAAGAGTTATGAGAAAGCCCTACGTGGAGTCAAGGGTGTTGAGATTCTTATGAAAGATGCCTACGGACGCATAAAGGGCAAATATGAGGAAGGGAAACATGATGTTGCTCCCACAGCTGGTCATAATCTTACATTGTCAATCGACATAGAACTCCAGAAATATGGTGAAGCACTGATGCAGAATAAAATCGGTGCAATAGTAGCTATCGAACCTAAAACAGGCGAAATTCTTGCGCTCGTGACAGCTCCATCATACGACCCAACCCTACTGGTAGGTAAACAGCGTGGTAAAAACTACGCTGCTCTTGTGCGGGACCCCTATAAGCCGCTTTATGACCGTGCTCTTCAAGCTGCTTATCCTCCCGGCTCTACATTCAAACCTACACAGGGCTTGATTTTTCTTCAGGAGAATACAATTACTACCTCAACAATGTATCCCTGTTACCACGGTTACGTCAATCGTATTCGTGTAGGCTGTCATGGTCATGGCTCACCTATCGCAATAAAGCCGGCTTTGCAAACTTCATGCAATGGTTTCTTCTGTTGGGGACTTAAAAATTTCATTGATAAACGAGGCACACGACCGGCTAAACAACTTGAGAAATGGAAGGATTATATGGTCGAGATGGGTTACGGCTATCGTCTTGGTGTTGATTTACCTTCTGAAAGTCGTGGATTTATTCCCAATCCGGAATACTACAACAAATCCTATCGTGGTGTCAACTGGAGTGCCAACTCTATAATTTCTATTGCTATTGGTCAGGGAGAAGTCCTTGCGACTCCACTGCAGATTGCCAATCTCTGTGCCACGATAGCTAACCGCGGACATTTCTTTACCCCTCATGTGGTCAAAGCCATCTCAGACTCAGTCATCGACCCAAAATATACTGAAAAACATGCTCCGGAGATAAATCGTGAATATTACGATGTGGTAGCCGAAGGTATGCGTATGGCTGTGCTTGGCGGTACTTGTCGTGGAGCTGCCTTACCCGGTATTGAAGTAGCTGGCAAGACCGGTACAGCTCAGAATCCTCATGGTAAGGACCACTCAGCCTTTATGGGATTCGCTCCCTACAATGACCCAAAAATCGCTATATGTGTCTATGTAGAGAACGCCGGATTCGGTGCTACATACGGCGTACCTATAGGCAGCCTTATGATGGAGAAATATCTTAACGGTTCCATTAGTCCGGGCAGAAAGGGTATTGAGGAAAGAATGTTAAACTCTAACACAATTATCTCAAGTGGAGTCAAGGTACACTGACAACAGTATCTCCGTGTTCCGGTCACTTGACTGGCTCACCGTGTTACTTTATCTCGTGCTGGTATGTGCTGGTGCGGTCAGTATCTACGCGGCAAGTTATGATTTTGACCATGCCAGTATGTTCTCTTTCAATGAGTTCTCTGGCAAGCAGTTTTTGTGGATAGGTCTCTCCATTATTATAGGCGGAGTGATTCTTCTGCTCGATTATCGTATTTACGAGGCCTACGCTTACCCCATATATGGGTGTATGATTATTCTGCTTATTGTAACTATATTCATTGCTCCTGACACCAAAGGCTCTCGGTCATGGTTGGTGTTTGGACCAGTATCGTTACAACCGGCCGAATTCGGTAAATTTGCCACGGCCTTGGCACTTGCCAAACTTTTTGATTCCTACAACTTCCGTCTCAACGCAAAAATAAGCAACTATTTTCGTGCTCTTATCATTATATTCCTTCCGATAGTGCTTATTATAATGCAACGCGAGACTGGTAGTGCCCTTGTCTATTTCGCTCTCATCTTCGTGCTTTATCGTGAGGGCATGAGCGGTCTTATCCTTTTTTCAGTGGTGTGTGCTGTCACATTTTTCGTGGTAGCGGTCAAATACACAGAGACCATGATTCTCGGTATTCCCTTGGGCGAATTCATAGTCTTCGTCATGATAATGCTGATTTTTATCATGTTACTCTTGATGTACTGCCGTGACACTATGGTGGCCGTATTCGTTACTGCTGGCTTTGTAGGTTCAGGACTTATAGTCGCTGTACTTGAGCTTTGTGGCCTACACATCAATGGACTTGTATATTTCATCTCTATACTTACTCTTGCCTGCCTCTATACGGCTGTCATGATGTTTCGAGGTGATATACGGAAATTTTTGGTCACTATTGGATTTGCTGTCGTATCGGTACTCTTCCTGTTCTCTGTAAATTATGTGTTCGGCTCAGTACTTGAACCTCATCAGCAGGGACGTATCAAAGTAGCACTTGGTATTGAAGAAGACCTGCGAGGAGCGGGATATAATGTCAACCAGTCTAAGATAGCCATTGGGTCAGGTGGCGTAATAGGTAAAGGTTTCCTTAATGGCACTCAGACCAAACTGAAATATGTACCTGAACAACACACTGACTTTATTTTCTGTACTATTGGTGAAGAGGAGGGCTTTGTAGGTTCGGTGGCCGTATTAGCCGTATTCACCGCTTTTATATTGCGGCTTATGGTGATAGCCGAACGACAACGTTCTGCCTTCGGACGAGTATATTCCTATTGTGTTGTTTCATTCCTAATATTCCACCTTGCCATCAATGTGGGTATGGTCATAGGATTATGCCCTGTCATAGGTATACCCCTACCATTTTTCAGTTATGGAGGCTCAGCACTATGGGGTTTTACTATACTGCTCTTCATAATGTTACGTATTGATGCAGCACGAAAAGAACGACGTGAATAACGCAGCTGATACTGCTTTTTCAGGTCTTGATGATATTTTATCCCTCTACGATTGTTATACTATTGTAACAATTTTATTCTAAATATCAAAATCATGGTTAATAAAAGAGAATTTAAGAAATTCGTCGATGCTGTCGGCGGTTCTGTATGCCAAGAGATGATGACAGCTTACCATACTGTCGAAGGTGCTGATCGCGAGGCAATAAGTAAAGCTATCGAACAGGTATTGGGTGCTATCGGTGCAGCCAAAAGCCATGCTAACATATACTTCGATAAAGGTGTAAAAGCTTTTGATAGTCCGAAGGAATACAGTCGAGCAAAAGAGAAGTTCTTCCGTGCTCTATTCAATAAGATTACAAATGATTTCAACCAGGAAATCAATAGTGCCCTCAAGACCTTTAATGCTGCTCTGCCCGAATCAGCTAAAGCTGATAACAAGGCAGCCGTAGCCGCTAATTAAACAGTTATGAATATCTGGGGATGGTGTCTCAAGAAGGCTGGCTGGAGAGTCGATATTTCCGTACCTCCTGTAGATAAGTGTGTCATCTGTGTCGCACCCCATACTTCCAACTGGGATTTCATTCTCGGTCTTTTTGCATATCGTTCAATCGGGAGAAAAGCCAATTTTCTTATGAAAGATTTTTGGTTCTTTTTCCCGCTTGGCTATATTATAAGAGCTCTGGGTGGTATACCGGTGCATCGAAGTAAAGGAAGCACATCACTCACACAGTCTATAGTTGACGATTTCAACCACACATCTCAGCTACACCTCGCTGTAACTCCCGAGGGCACTCGAAGCCGTACTGAAAAATGGAAAACTGGGTTCCTATACATTGCCTATGGGGCCAAAGTGCCTGTAATGCTTGGTGTTATTGATTACAACCGACATCTTGTGCTTATCAATCGTATGTACCAGCCTACAGGCGATATAGATACAGACATGAAAAATATAAAAGAGTTCTATGCCGGTTTCACACAGGCTGCAAAATTTCCTGACAAATTTGCACTCTGATTATTTTACCTTTTTTCTTTTTCCATGTTACCTAACGATTTGAACGTATGTCTTTTTCCTATGCCTATAGTATGGCATAATAAAGACACGAATATTGCTCTCCTCACCAAAACCATAGAGCGTATACACCCTGCCACCGACCTCCTTATATTGCCCGAGACTTTCTCCACGGGCTTTCCTTCAGGTGAAGATAAGGAGAATGTACGTGCATTAGCCGAACGCAACACAGGTTCGACTATTGATACTCTTAAACGTCTCGCCCATACATACAATCTTGCTATTGCAGGCAGTTTTATAGCTGATTCAGGAGGCTCTCTTTATAACAGAGCTTTCTTCATAGAGCCTTCTGGTGAGGAAACCTTTGCCGATAAGAAACATCTGTTCACGATGGCTGGCGAAGACAAAGTATTCTCACGCGGTGTGAGACGTCTTAAAGTGAGATATCGCAGTTGGAACATAGCCATGATTGTGTGTTATGACATAAGATTCCCTGTCTGGTGTCGTAATACCAATAATGATTATGACCTACTTATAGCTGTCGCCAATTGGCCTACTGTACGTGTCGATGCATGGAATCAATTGTTACGTGCTCGTGCCATCGAGAACGAAGCTTACGTGTGCGGTGTAGACTGCAAAGGTACCGATAAAAAAGGGTTTGAATATGACGGTGCTTCAGCTGTTATTGATTTTAAGGGCAAGAATATTTCAGTGCCTTCCGATGACGGACTTGTATATGGAGTACTTTCTCATCAGCGTCTTGATGCTTTCCGTGAAAAATTTCCAGCTTGGCGCGATGCTGATAATTTCGATATTCTTCCACCACGTTAACAGCATATCCCATAACACATTGCCCTGCCGAAAATCGGCAGGGCAATGTGTTATGGGATATGCTGTTAAGATATTATACCAGATAGCAACGAATCTGCCCTATAGGTAACTTTCCTACCACTAACAGAGGTACATTCCTACCGTCAAGACTCAACCAGCAATCTATATCGTCACTACTGTTTTTCTTACCTCCTTGAGTAAACTTGAAAGTTATATGCAATGCTTCCTGTTCACTGCCATCTTTCAGCTTAACTTTCTCTTTACCATATTTTTTCACTGTCATAGTTTCAGCCCTAGAACCTGAGAACACCGTCATCTCCAAAGGCTTGCCTGTAGCAAGATGGTCAAAATCAAGAGTACGAAGATAATAGAACACACTCAACATATCGAAAGTAGGACCTGTGCTCTCCATTTCTATTGAGCTATGGGTTCGTGGTTTTCCCTTCTTTTCACGTACACGTTCACAATGACCCTTTACCTTATTACCTTCATGACTGAAATTAACAATATCAAGATTATATTCTTTACCTTCATGAGCAGCCTTATAGTACTGTTGAGCCTTGAAACCTTCTTTTTTCACTTTAGTCACAAGGGTATCACGCACCATAAATACCTTATCGGCCCACGGTCTTGATTTTGCTGTCATTTTTATATCATAATACCCACCGTGGTCATTAAGAGTGAGTACAGCATCTCCAGCTTCCTTATTTATTAACCCCCACTTATAAGTCACTACATATTTAAGCTTCTCACTTCCTAAATGGTCGAGACCTTTTGTTGTCACTCCGTAAGCAGAAACACCTATCAGCTGACACAATATGACTATAAGCAGTACTATATAATTATAACTTATCTTTTTCATCGCTTCCTTATACTCCGGAGTTATATTGATATCTACTCTACTTTATTAATGTCAAATCTTCTCCGGTCCTTTTATCTTCGACCATTATACACCCTATAGGTTTATTTTGCATTGTACACACTTACAACCTAAGCCTCATATTCACCACGAACAAAGCCGATAGCCGACACTTGTTTGCATATTCAAGATGAATTGCTTAACTTTGTGGTTGTTTATGAAAAGTCCGCTAATCTCTTCTGTACAGAGACCCTCTCCTATCTGGACTTCACCAATGAATAATTGACTATTAATAAACTTAATAGCCACCACAAATTTCATTTTTTGTCATCTACTAAAATATGAGTGACGAAAAGCAGATTACCGTAACATCTCCCCTGCTACCCAATCTTGACGAGTTTAACTCGATGCTGAAGGAAATTTGGGACCGCAAGTGGATAACCAATAATGGCTCCTTTCATCGAGAGTTGGAAAAGGCTTTGGCCGAATATCTTAAAGTGCCCTATATAAGTCTGTTCACCAACGGCACACTGCCACTTATCACAGCCTTACAGGCAATGCGTATAACCGGTGAAGTCATTACGACCCCATATAGTTTTGTAGCCACTACCCACGCTTTGTGGTGGAATGGTATTAAACCTGTATTTGTCGATATTGACTCCACAACTTGTGGCATTGATCCTTCAAAAATAGAGGCAGCCATCACACCTAAGACAACAGCTATTATGCCTGTACATTGCTATGGAAAGCCTTGTGATACTAAAGCAATACAGGAAATCGCAGACAAATACGGTCTGAAAATAATTTATGATGCTGCCCATGCCTTTGGTGTAGAAGTCAATGGCCAATCCATTCTTAATGCCGGTGATATATCCACACTTTCTTTCCATGCCACCAAAGTATATAATACTATAGAAGGTGGTGCTATGGTAATGAAAGACGAAAAAACGAAACAACGTATAGACTATCTCAAAAATTTCGGCTTTGCTAACGAAATCACAGTAGTAGCACCTGGTATCAACTCCAAAATGGATGAGATACGTGCAGCTTATGGCCTACTCAATCTGCGCCAGGTTGATGCTGCTATAGCTGCACGTCGAAGAGTAGCCAATATATATCGCGATGAGTTGAGAAATGTTGAAGGCGTTACATTCTTCGATGACATGCCTGGAGTACGCCATAACTATAGCTACTTCCCTATATTTATTGATGCAAGAAAATTCGGCAAGACACGCGACCGTCTCTATTTCGATATGAAAGACAGCAACGTGCTTGGTCGTCGCTACTTCTATCCACTTATCAGTGAATTCAGCACTTATAGAGGACTACCTTCAGCTTCTCGTGAGAATTTGCCAGTAGCCAATAAGATTGCCGATACAGTCCTCTGTCTGCCTATGCATCATGACCTCTCCGACGCAGACATAGAGCGTGTACTAAAACACTTCAGCTAATCTCTAATAATGGAAAAAATCAATGTATTGGTTACCGGAGCTTGCGGAGTGACTTCGCGCTCTGTTGTGCGTTCTCTCAACAAAAGCGAATTTTTTAAAGATAAACTGCGTTTTATCGGTACAGATGTATGCTATAACCGTTATGGCATATATGAAGGTCTATATGATAAGGTGTACAAAGTACCTGGATACAACGAGCCTGAGTATCGGGAGATTATGGAAAAAATCATTGCTGAAAACGACATTCAGTATGCAGTGATAATTCCTGAACCTGAAGTGCTTTATTGGTCTGAGAATCCATTTAACGTCCGTTTCCATAAGATACCTCCTAAATTTTCGAAAGCTGTAATCAGTAAACTTTCGCTCTATAAGTTATTGGAAGGAACTGGACTTACTCCACGCTATCAGCTTATACCTAAAGATATAAGACCGGAAGATATAAAACTTGATTTTCCTCTCTGGATACGTGATTATTCTGAAGGCACCACTTCAGGCACAGGTTCATTTATGCCCGATAGTTTTGACAAACTCTGTAGCTGGCTAAATATAAATGATGGTGTTGATACCTTCATGCTTTCCGAGTATCTCCCTGGCAGAAATCTGGCATGTTTCCTTCTTTATGATAACGGTCAGTTGTTAAAATACGGAGTAGCTGAAAGACAAACTTACCTCATGGCTAAGGTAGCTGTTTCCAAAATTACTGGTAATACCAATCAAGGTAAACTTCTGAATGACGATAAGGTCTTTGAAGTTTCACGTACAGCCGTAGAGCGTATAGCTGCCATGACTGGCGAGACTATGAACGGAGTTGTGGTTGTAGACCTGAAGGAAGACGCTAACGGTACCCCAATGGTAACCGAAATCAACATACGTCATGTCGCATTTACCTCATCTTTCGCCAATGCTGGATTGAATTTTGCAGAAACTCAATTTTTAATCCTAACAGATCAAAAAGATAAAATATCTCCAGAGAAAACACTGATTTTCCCTAAAGATAATCTTATTTTACGTGATGTTGACGGCTTACCTATATACCTGGAATCATTCTCAGAAGTAAAGCCCGGCGAAAGTTACGCTAAATAAAGCCCAAATAAATAAAAAGCACAGAGTCAGAACTCTGTGCTTTTTATTTATTTGGGCTTTATTTACTTTAGCTGAAGTATATTTACATGTACTTTTCAAGCTCCTGAGCAAGAGCAGCTGCTGACTGTACACCTGACGTACGCCATTTCATTTCCCCATTCTGGAAAATCATAAGCGTAGGCACTGAGCGTACGTTATAGAGAGCTGCCAAACCTTCGTTTTTATCAATATCTACTTTCAATATACGAGCTTTCTCACCTACTTTGGAACTAAGTTCTTCAAGTATCGGATGCATCATTTTACATGGACCACACCATGTAGCAAAAAAGTCGATAAGTACAGGTTTCTCTGACTTGATGATGTCTTCAAATTTTTCCATAGTATTTTAATATTGTATTTGATTTATTTTAAAAACAAATCTAATCTTTCTAAAGTTCATGTTACCTCTTCCACACAAGATTCTTTTCATTTTTTAGTCCTCTTTTTCTTGGCACCATCAAAAATCTTCCCTATCTTTGCCGTGATTTATCAACCTCCGCTCAGGCCTATTAAAGGCTTATCGAACTTGCGCGAGGCTATACTTACCTTTTATCTATACCATTACCTTAAATGAACCCAAACATCTCACTGTGCCCCAATCTGGTGGTTCAGTTCCTGCAGAAGGAACCATCTCAAATAACTAAAGCCGATATAATACGCTATGTCAAAGAAAATGGCATACGTATGGTCAACTTCATGTATCCGGCTGATGACAATCGTCTCAAGACCCTTAATTTCGTCATCAACTCCGAAGAATATCTTGATTCTATTCTCACCTACGGCGAACGTGTAGATGGTTCAAGCCTATTTCCCTTTATCGAAGCCGGTAACAGTGACCTCTATGTTATACCACGCTTCTCGACTGTCTTCGTTGATCCTTTTGCTGAAGTACCCACTATCACACTGTTAGCTTCTTTCTTTGACAAAGAAGGCAATCCACTCAAAGCATCGCCTGAATATACTCTGACCAAAGCTTGTGAGGAGTTCCGAAATGTCACCGGTATGGATTTCTATGCCATGGGCGAACTTGAATACTATGTCATCGCACCTGACAGTGGAATGTTCCCTGCTTCTGACCAGAAAGGTTACCACGAATCATCACCCTACGCTAAGTTCAATGACTTCCGCGTAGAATGTATGAATCTTATCGCTCAAGCTGGTGGTCAGATTAAATATGGCCATAACGAAGTTGGCAATTTCACTATCGATAATAAGATTTTTGAACAGAACGAAATTGAATTCTTACCTATTCCTGCACGTCAAGCTGCTGACAATCTAATGATTGCAAAGTGGATAATCCGTTCACTTGCTATGCGCAAAGGTTATGATGTGACTTTCGCTCCCAAAATCACAGCTGGCAAGGCTGGTAGCGGTCTGCACATTCACTTCAAGATTATGAAAGATGGCCGCAACATGATGAGCGAAAATGGCGTGTTGAGCGATGTGGCAAAGAAAGCTATCGCTGGTATTCTGACCTATGCTCCTGCAATAACTGCCATGGGCAACAAGGTACCAACTTCTTATTTCCGTCTCGTACCTCATCAGGAAGCTCCTACTTCAGTATGCTGGGGTGATCGTAACCGTTCTGTGCTCGTACGCGTACCTCTTGGTTGGACCGGCGACAAAGATATGTGTTCACAGGCCAATCCACTCGAAACTCCCGATACTACTGCTGCTCCTCAGAAGCAGACTGTCGAACTGCGTAGTGCCGACTGCTCAGCCGACGTATATCAGCTCATTGCCGCTATGGTAGTAGCTGCTCGCAAAGGATTCGAAATGGAAGATGCTCTCGAACGTGCTAAAGACATGTACGTATCCGTCAATATCCATAACGATGAGAACAAAGAGAAGCTTGAGGCTCTTCGTTCACTGCCTGATTCGTGTGTAGCTTCAGCCGACGAACTTGAAAAAGTACGTGAAGTATTTGAGGAACGCGAAGTATTCTCACCACGTCTTATTGATGGTATCTTAAAGAAACTTCGCGCTTTTGATGATGCCGACCTGCGCCGTCAGGTAATGGATAATCATAAGGCCATGCTGAATCTTGTACACAAATACTGGCACTGCGGATAATAAATTTTGCCTCTGACAGAACAGAATACGGATTAAAAATATCCCCTTACAGAAAAAATTTCTGTAAGGGGATATTTTTAATCCGTATTCTGTGAAATATGTACATCCATCTG
>CAYNUE010000036.1:0-6671 GCA_964400325.1 uncultured Sangeribacter sp.
CTACAGGAAGCCATTCTGACTCACCGGAAGCCTGTGTCACCAGACGCACAACATCGCCCTCACTCACCGACACACCCGAAGGCACAGAGCAAGTGAAATCAACATACAGTGGATTACGTATCTGAAGCGCCCAGAGACTGAAGTTACTGCCACTGTGAAGAAGTGCCTTCTGATGTCCCTCAGCGCTGAAAAGAGCTACCGACAGTTTACCATTGAAGTCAGTGTTGGAGATGTTCTTCAATGCACCCGCACGTACAGTAAACGTACCTAAAGTGATATCGTCCGTATCCATGGTCAGACCTACCTGTGACTCATCACTGGTGATATGTATGGGTGACCATACGAGAGTATTGGTGGCTGGCTTGATATTATAGACGATAGTCATCAGATCGTTATAGCTATGAGCCCTGCTAACCACTGGATTCAGTGCGTCAGAGGCATAATAGCCATCTGCTGAACCACCCCAACCCCAGTTGATATGAAGATAGGGAGTGGTGCCACGCATCTCATAACCGTCGCATACGAAGGCGTGGCCTGCGGACACGTCCTGACCGCAATACAGTACCGGACGGTCAGCGTCAATCTCGCCTACGATGATATTATCCCACGTAGCCCTGTCAAGCTCAGAACGCTTCTTGTACGATACACCGGCATCATAGCCGAACATCGAAGCCAGAGCGTAGGGTACCTTCACCTCGAAAGCACTCGAGCTTGACATACCGAAGTCAGTGCCGATAGCAATAGCGGCATCTGCTACAAGAGTGGCTACGGCATCTGCCTCCTCGGCTGTGTAACCGCTACGGTAGTTGTCATTACGCATCGTACCCCACGCATAGTCAGAAGACTGACCGTCACTAATCAGGGATACAGGACGTGAAGCCGGGAAATTATGAAATTTCATAATTTCGGCAAGAGCAATACCCACACAACCTGTCAGACGACGATTGGGGATATTGTTGTTGAACGGTGCCTCCTGACTCCATGTGGGAGTGGTAAGGAGCTTCTGGCTTGAGGCCGCTCCCATACGAGGAGCATGAGCCATTGAATTACCGTCATAGACAGCAACAACCGGTGTAGAAAGAATACCGGTAGCTGCTTCTGGCATAGCATTAGTATTCCATACAGAGGTGTAGGAATAGCCAATAACTGGTAGTGAGTTGTCCTCAGCCGATACTATCACGAATCCCTGACCGTCTTTCGCATTGAATACGTAACAGACAGGATTCAGAGCATCATCGGTGGCCACATGCACAAGGGTAAACGCCTCCCTGTCGGCCAGCCGGTAAATCTCGCCTGACTGGAAGAAATCAGCGGCGACATCCTTAGCTTCTTCAACGCTCAGTGTAGCCGCCCCTACCGAAAAAGCGGGAAATAAGCTACATGAAGCGAGAAACAGCTTCTGCCGAATTGATGTTAGCATAAGATGTTATTTGTTAGGTTATGGGTTAAATTTTCTCTTGAATTTAATATAGGTCAGCGTACCCAGAGGTGGATACGCTGACCGGTTATAAACAGGATTAAATCAGTTGTTACTGGACCGGGTTATTTTACCATTACTTTATGGCCGTTGATGATATAAACCCCAGGAACAAGCTCATTCTTGACATCAGCGGCCTTAGCATTCTTGAAGAGTAACGCGCCGTTGAGGTCATATATTGTGAGTGAATCATCGCTTTCAGCCGCGATAGCATCAACAACTGAGAGTACAGAAAGAGTGCCATATACAATCACATTGTGAGCAGGCATTGTAGCAGGTATCTCTCTATCCCAGCCGTCAAATTGCCAACCTTCCGGAACTTCCGGCTCAGGTACTACAATTTCTGTGCCATACGCAAGCTCCTCATCCATGTATATCTTTCCGTCAAGATAAATTAATAGACGATACAAAGCCGGGGTATATACAGCAGTAACTATAATATCCGTAGCAGGCATTACAGAAGGCAGACCTTGCCAGCCGCAGAAAGTATAGCCTTCCTTCTCGGGTACCTCTGGAGTCTCAATAGATGCACCATAATCTACCCTACGGCTATCAATAATTTCATCACCTGCCATGAAAACAACTGTATAGCTGTTCACTGTGTAGCTACCGTTAATAACTACGTCATGATAAGGCATTACCTCAGGCATATCCTGCCAACCAGTGAAGGTATAACCCTCTCTGAACGGTTCGGCAGGAAGTACGATAGAGTCGCCAGCCTTAACATCTATAGTAGCATAGGTCTCACCATCAATCATGAATACTGCCTGGAAGATAACAGGACTGTAAGTGTAGCTGCCGACAATCTCTACGTCATGTGCTGGCATTGTAGCAGGTACGTCCTTCCAACCATCAAAGGTGTAATGTTCTTTCTCAGGTGCAGCAGGCACATTGATAACCGAACCGTATTCTACACTCATAGTCTCTACAACTTGACCGTCGATTACGAAGGTAGCTGTGTAACTATTGATTGTGTAGCTACCACTGATGACTACATCATGGCGCGGCATTACCTCAGGCATATCCTGCCAGCCAGTGAAGGTGTAACCCTCTTTCTCAGGAACAACAGGTGCGTTGAGACTTTCACCCGGTTTAAGATCAAGAGTCTCGAAAATCTCACCGTCAATTACAAACACTGCCTTGAAGATAGCAGGACTATAAGTATAGTTACCGTTAACTTCAATGTCGTGTGCTGGCATTGTAGCAGGAAGATCTATCCAGCCACTGAAGGTGTAGTCCTCCTTCTCAGGTACAACAGGCACGTTGATAACCGAACCATATTCTACACTGACAACTTCAAAGACATGACCGTCAACATAGAAAGTAGCCGTATATAGATTAGCATGGTAGTTACCTACAACTTCAATGCTCTGGGCTGGCATTGTCTCAGGAAGATTCAGCCAACCACTGAAGGTATAACCTTCTTTCTCTGGCATACTGGGAGCTTCGATAGATGCGCCATATTCTACCGTTTGGGTTTCTATCGTCTCTCCGTTGACTACAAAGATCACGCTGTAACTATTTACCTTGTAGCTACCGTTGATGACAATATCATGGTTAGGCATTACCTCAGGTACATCAGTCCAACCCTCGAAGGTGTAACCCTCCTTGACAGGTGCTTCAGGAAGTTCGATAGGTTCGCCACCTTCTACCAAAATAGTAACGATAGTCTCACCGTCAATCATGAAGACTGCGTTGTACTTGCCATCGCTGTCTACGTAGGTACCAGTGACAACTATATCCTGTGCAGGCATGGTCGATGGTAAATTCTGCCAGCCGACAAAGGTGTAACCCTCTTTCTCAGGAACAGCAGGTGCATTGATTACAGCACCGTATTCTACGCTTATAGTCTCAAGCAGTTCACCATCTATCATGAATATAGCCTGATAGCTGTTGACTGTGAAGCTTCCGTTGATGACAATATCATGATTTGGCATTGTCGCGGGCACATCTTGCCAGCCATTAAAGGTGTAACCCTCTCTGAACGGTTCGGCAGGAAGTACAACAGGTTCGCCAGCTTCTACAGAAATAGTGGCGTAGGTTTCTTCACCAATCATGAAGACAACATTAAAGATGTCAGGACTGTAAGTGTAGCTACCGGTAACAATGATATCCTGTGCAGGCATTGTTGCAGGTACATCCTTCCAGCCGTCGAATGTGTAGTCTTCTTTCTCAGGTGCGGCAGGAGCATTAACAACAGCACCATACTCTATGTTGAGTGTAGTGATTATCTCACCATCAATCATGAATATAGCCTGATAGATGTTGACTGTATAGCTACCACTGACAAAGATATCATGATTTGGCATTGTCGCAGGCACATCATTCCAACCACTGAAGGTATAACCTTCCTTTTCGGGAACAACAGGAGTTGTAACATCGGCACCTGGCTTAAATGTGAGAGTCTCGAAAATCTCACCGTCAATCGTAAATACTGCCTTAAAGAGTGTAGGACTATAAGTGTAGCTACCGGTGACTTCAATGTCATGGGCAGGCATTACAGCAGGAAGATTATTCCAACCACTGAATGTATAGTCTTCTTTCTCGGGAGCAGCAGGAACATTAATTGTCGATCCATACTCTACGCTTACAGTCTCAAAGATGTCGCCATCGATAATGAATGTAACATTGTAGAGATTTGGATGATAGTTACCTACGATTTCCATGCTCTTGGCAGGCATAGTTTCGGGGAGATTCAACCAGCCAGTGAAGGTATAACCCTCTTTCTCCGGCATTTCTGGAGCTGTAATGACAGCACCATATTCTACACTGACAGTCTTGATAGTCTCTCCGTTAACTACGAAAAGAACCTCATAACTGTTGATTGTATAGCTACCGTTGATGACAATGTCATGCTCAGGCATAACCTCAGGTACGTCCTGCCAGCCACTGAATGTGTAACCTTCCTTCTCGGGAGCAGCAGGAAGTTCAATAGGTTTACCTCCTTCTGCAAGAATTGTGGTTACAGCCTCACCATCAATCATGAATACAGCATTATACTTGCCATCGCTGTCTACGTATGTACCGTGCATCACGATGTCACGTGCAGGCATTGTCTCAGGCATATCTTGCCAGCCAGTGAAAGTATAACCCTCTCTTTCGGGTGCTGTAGGAGCATTGATTACTGAACCATATTCTACGATAAGGGTCTCGAAGAGTTCACCATCTATAACGAATATAGCCTGGTAAGTATTAGCTGTGAAACTTCCGTTGATGACAATGTCATGGTTAGGCATAACCTCAGGTATGTCTTGCCAACCGTTGAAAGTATAACCCTCTCTAAATGGTTCAGCAGGAAGCTCTATAGGATCACCAGCTTCTACTGTAACAGTAGCTATGGTTTCACCGTCAATCATGAAGACAGCCTGATAAGTGCTCACACTATAAGTGTATGAACCAACCACAACAATGTTCTGTGCTGGCATTGTTGCAGGTACATCTTTCCAGCCGTCGAAGGTATAATCCTCCTTATCAGGTGCAGCAGGTGCATTAACAGGGGCACCATAATCTACATTTAATGTAGCAATTATCTCACCGTCAATAATGAAGGTGGCAGTGTAAGTATTGACTGTGTAGCTACCAGTGATAGTTATATCGTGATTAGTCATCACCTCAGGTACGTCTTGCCAACCACTGAATGTATAACCTTCCTTCTCAGGTACAGTGGGAGCCTCAATGGTATCACCAGGTTTAAGATCAAGAGTACCAAATATCTCACCGTCAATCATGAACACTGCTTTAAAGAGTGTAGGACTGTAAGTGTAGTTACCGGTGATTTCGATATCATGAGCCGGCATTGTAGCAGGTAAGCCATTCCAGCCACTGAAAGTATAATCTTCCTTATCTGGTACGATAGGAACATTAATAACCGAACCATAAGGTACACTAAGCGTTGTGAATACCTCACCATCAATTACAAATACAGCATTATAAGTATTGGCATGATAGTTACCTACTACCTCCATACTCTTGGCAGGCATTGTTTCCGGAAGATTCAACCAGCCAGTAAAGGTGTAACCCTCTCTCTCAGGCATCTCGGGAGCCTCGACTATTGCACCAAATGGTACACTGACAGTCTTGATTACCTCACCGTTGACCACAAAGACAACATCATAGCTAACGAGGCTGTAGCTACCTGTGATCACCACATCGTGATGAGGCATAACCTCCGGTATATCCTGCCAGCCGTCAAAGGTATATCCCTCCTTTGCTGGTGCTTCAGGTGCCTCAATCGGACTGCCACATTCAACAGCTATAGTGGCGATAGTCTCACCGTCAATCATGAAGACTGCGTTGAAGACGCTTGCACTGTAAGTGTACGAGCCTGTAATCTCTATGTCATGAGCCGGCATGGTCTCAGGTACGTTCTTCCAGCCGTCAAAGGTGTAATCCTCCTTCTCGGGAGCAGCGGGAGCATTAACAGGGGCACCGTACTCTATACTGAGTGTTTCTACAACTTCACCGTCAATTATGAAGGTAGCGGTGTAACTATTGACTGTGTAACTACCGTTAATGACAACATCATGGTGAGGCATAACCTCGGGTACACCCTGCCAGCCAGCGAAAGTGTAACCCTCCTTCTCCGGTGCTTCGGGCGCCTCAATTGGGCTGCCACTCTCAACAGCTATGGTAGCGACAGTCTCACCGTCAATCATAAAGACTGCGTTGAACACACTGGCGCTATAGGTATATGAACCTGTAATCACAATGTCGTGAGCCGGCATTGTAGCAGGTACGTCTTTCCAGCCATCGAAGGTGTAATTATCCTTCGCTGGAGCGGCAGGAGTATTAATAATTGCGCCATATTCTACACTCAGAGTGGTGAGAATAGTACCGTCAATCATGAAGACTGCATTGTAGCTGTTGACTGTATAGCTACCTGTGATTACCACATCGTGGTTAGGCATAACCTCCGGTACATCTTGCCACCCTGTGAAACTGTAACCTTCCTTCTCAGGTACTTCTGGTAGTGAGATAGTTTCACCAGCATCTACTGTGATGGTATTGACAGTTTCACCATCAATAACAAATGTAACCTTATAAGCGGTAGAAACGTAAGTATAACTACCATATATTACAATGTTATGAGCTGGCATGGTCTCGGGAACGTCCTTCCAGCCGTCGAAAGTATAACCCTCCTTGGCAGGAGCCTGGGGCGCCTCGATAGTAGCACCGTAAGCAAGTTCAAGCTCAG
>CAYNUE010000036.1:6771-33030 GCA_964400325.1 uncultured Sangeribacter sp.
CAATCACGATGTTCTCTGCCGGCATGGTCTCGGGAACGTCCTTCCAGCCGTCGAAAGTATAACCCTCTTTGGCAGGAGCCTGGGGCGCCTCGATAGTAGCACCGTAAGCAAGTTCAAGCTCAGCAATCTTCTCGTCGCCTATCATGAACGTGGCGGTGTAGGTATTGACGCTGTAGCTGCCCTCAATCACGATGTTCTCTGCCGGCATGGTCTCGGGAACGTCCTTCCAGCCGTCGAAGGTATAACCTTCCTTGACGGGTGCCTGGGGTGCTTCGATAGTAGCGCCGTAAGCAAGCTCAAGCTCGGCAATCTTCTCGTCACCTATCATGAAGGTAGCGGTATAGGTATTGACGCTGTAAGTGCCGTCGATAACTATATCGTGAGCAGGCATGGTGGCAGGTATTTCACCCCAGCCTGAGAAGGTATAACCCTCCTTTGCAGGTGCCTCAGGTGCCTCAATGGGTTCACCGTAGGTTACACTTAGGGTCTTGAATACCTCATCGTCTATTCTAAATATCGCGCTATAAGTAAGCGGAGTATATACACCCGTAATTGTAAGATCGTGGTCAGGCATTGTCTCAGGAAGATCTTGCCACTCAAAAGAATGACCCTCTCGCGCAGCTACTTCCGGAGCTACAATAGGCTGTCCAGCTTCAAGTTGCATGGACTCTACGAGTTCACCATCAATTTTGAATTCAATTGAGTATATATTAGCCCCAGCTTCAATATAAACGCCTGTTACTACAAGGTTATGAGCCGGCATCGTTGCAGGCAGACCCTCCCAGCGAGAGAATACATAACCTTCCTTGGCAGGTGCCTCGGGTGCAATAACATTTTCACCAAACTCAAAGGTACGAGTTTCTTTAAACTCGTCACCGATTACGAAAGTAATTGTATAGCTATTTATATCGTAGATACCTTCTATCTCTATATCCTTAGCAGGCATCGTCTTAGGAACATCTTTCCAACCAGCAAAGGTATAACCTTCCTTGGCAGGTGCCTCGGGAGCTGTGATAGGCGCGCCATACTCAACATCAAGTGTTTCTACAATATCATCACCTATCTTGAAAATAGCTTTATAGGTATTGATGTTATAGCTACCTTCTATGACAATATCGTGGGCTGGCATCCTTTCAGGTAGATTTTGCCAACCTGAGAAAGTATAACCCTCTTTAGCCTCCACAACAGGAAGCTTATCATTTACCATAGCATTGTACTCTATAGGTACAGTAGCTATGACATTCCCATCAAGTTTGAAAGTAGCGTTGTAGGTATTAACAACATAATCACCAGAATAAGTAGCTGCTCCAGTAACCTTAGCAGGTAAAGTTGAACTCCAGACAAAACTGTATCCCTCTTTAACTGGTATCTCAGGCACAGCTAAAGGCAAACCACTACCTTGATTTGTTTCTATAGTGGTCGTACCAATTTTAAAAGTAACTTTAACCGTTTGGCCTGCGACAGCCCCAAATATAGCCTGAAGATTAATGTTATTTCTTACCTCAATATTACGAGTAGCAGAAGTATTTGTATCACTCCAGTTAAACAATTTTCTTTGAGCACCATTAGGAGTAGCCTGAATAGTTATTTCAGTACCATAAGGAAGTGTTTTTTGTATGGAAGCCTGACCAGAAATTACTTCTGTGCCTATTGTCATTCCTACTGTACCTTGTATCTGATTATTGGTACTGATGCTTACCTTAAAGTAAGGTACAAGTTGGTCATAAGGCGCAGAAGGGGTACCTAACATTGCATTGGCCACAAATCCAAATGCGGTACCATCTTTCTTCTTGACTTCGATCGTTTCATTAGACCAATAATCAAGTATTTTAAACTCCAGATTCTCCCCACTGGCTTTATTGCTGCGTATACGCATGTACAAGCAGTTCCCACCACCGGGTAAATCTACTTTCTCAGCCACACCACGACATTCGTTCCCGACGAATGCCCCGATTTCATACCTCTCAAAGTCTTCAAACTCCTTAGGCAGGCTGAAGAAAAGACTCATGTCATAGCGGTAATCCGCCGGGTTCACTGTCCACGCATCGGATCGGACCGCCGCAAACAACGCCAGGAACGCAGACATGACGAGCATGCACAGCGCTCCCAGCGTTTTGCCATTTAATCCTCTTTTCAACATTAATAATTAAGGTTAGGTTAAAAAATATTTATTAAAAAACTCAATTACGCTGATTTAAGGAATGTAAAGAAGAGGTGTCGAATGCGCCTGGCACTTCCACTTTATAATGCAAAGTTACTATATTCTGCCATGAATCAGCAAATACGACATAATCATTTTAAAATAATTTAAGAAATCTATAAATCTCCTCTTTAATAGTAAAAATATATTTTTCACACTGCCAGCTTCTTGCATTATCTACTGAAGTGAGATCGGAGATTAGCTATCCCTTACGGAACTTGACCTTTAAGTTCTGTGTTGTTCTGTGTTTCAGTTCCTGTGTTGTTCTGTGTTACAATGAGTGCGACGTTCCAGCGAGCAAAGCGAGTCCAGTTCCGGGTCGTTCCAATTCCCACAGATAAAACAAAAAAAGAGTGTGTCAGAATTGCAACAAAGACAATTCTGACACACTCTTCTTTTTGGGTCTTATCTATAGCGAGGATACGGTTTATTTAACCATAACCTTGCGATACAGACAAGCATCAGCTGTGCGTACCACGATGATATGTACACCTGATTCAAGACCTGAAACGCTCAGACGCGAACCGTTAAGCTTGTTGCTCATGGCAACACGGTGACCCGCAAGGTCATAAACCTCGAACGATTCTACCGCCGACAGGTCGCCGTTCAGTGAAATCGAACCGTTCTCGCTCACTACATCGAAGTCAGCACCGTTAATCATCTCAACTGCAACAACCGTGCCTTCGAGACTGATGGCGTAAGGTGCCTTCATCGAGTAAAGCTGATTGTCATCGAATGTCAGCTCAGATACCGAAAGTATCTCCTCATTCTCGGGATTGATGAAGCGGAAAGTGATCTGGTCACCAGGATTACCATGAACGTTAATCATGACAACACCGTTCACATAAACTCCTGTACCGCGACATTCATCACCGCAGAAGGCGCCTACTGCATACTCGCTTGCATCAACCTCTGTACCGTCCTCAGACACCAGACAAGCGCTCAGAGGCATAACAGAGGCATACTTGTGTATATCAACTGCCCACGGTGCGTTGCTTACAACTTTAGCAGGCATCTCTTTGATATCTTTCACAGGAGCGAAACTGTAGACAAACTCCTTGTCAGACTTACTGAACAACAGGTAACCAACACCAGGAGTAAGGCTCTGGAGAGCACCGTTCCAGTTACCATCAGCATCAGCCTCGGCATATCCATCAAGACCTACTAACATTTCTCCTTCCTCAGACTCAAGAGCTGCGAACAGATCATTAACGAGAAGACTTGCGTCGTCAACAGGACAGCCTATCCAGTTCCAACCTGCATGTAGTTGTACAGTGGCAGTAGGATTATAGGCAATACCGTTAACATTAGCGGCCGTAGCTTCGTCAGCACATACCTTGTAAGCGACAGCAGGAGCAAGTTCTTTGAGAGCACCTACTAAACCATATTTCGGGTCGCGGATAGTTTCCTGAGTCTGCGACAGGATATGGTTAACAGCTTCAGAAGCAAAGTCAGTAACAGCAACCGGAGCCTCCATGTTGTGAGCAATCCAGTTCCAATTCTGAGCTAATTCATAATTGAGGTTGACTTTCTTCAGTTCATACTCAAGAACAGAAACTTCAGATTGGTAACCCTTGTATTCTGCAACGGCATTGATACTCATGCTCTCACCTTCCATAGTGAACGGTTCTGAATAAAGTATTCTTGTACCGTCAGGATTCTTCGGGTCACTACCGTCAACAGTATAGAAGATTTCGGCATCTTTAGTATCAGAACTCATCTCAATCTTATCGCCACGGTAAAGTTTGGTACCACTTACACCAGCAGCTACAGGATCAAATATCCAGAGTGAGTGTTCGCCAATATTGAACGCTGCATCGCTAACACCTTCATTGGCACGTAGATAAGCATCAAAAGAAGTTATGGCTACTTTTTCGCCATCAGAAGGAAGGACGAAAGAATTGGCATTGTCATTGAGTGTGTAACATACGCCAAGAGTAGTCTCACCATTGAATGAACCATAGAGAGAGAAATCTTTACCTATTGCCGCTGTCTCTTCAGGTACAGGAGTAAACGGCACATCGTAAATACCCTCTTCCTCATTCCATGCAGTAGTGGCATGGAAGGTAACAGGCACAGTTGCGTAAGGAGCTGCAACGTTGGCAAGATAAGGATGATTAGCAATAATAGCATCCTGAGCGGTCATAAACTCTGATGTTTCATCAGTGAATGAAACTAAATTCAGACCACTACACTCACGCTCACCGAATGTAACACCATACTCCATAGAAGTCGGAGTGAAGGGAAGCATAAGGCCTTTCCAACCACTGAGTTCATCTGAACCAACGCTACCTGGGATTTCAACAGTGAACGAAATCTTATGGTCACCAAGATTGAAGCTGGCAGGAGCATTGAACGCATAGTTGCCATCAAGATTTATATCAGAAGCAGCCACGCGAGTACCATTTTGGCTTAGGATTATGTTCAGATGCTCGGCATTGGGTATATCCACACTGCCTACATAGATAAGACAGTTAGGATTAAGACCCTTGAATGAGTCAGCAGTGATACCACCCTCACCCTCGGCTGCACCATTGCGAGCAGGGGCACCCATAGGAGTATCGCCAGATTCGCTACCGGCTGAAGGTATGATAAGACTTGTAAGAGAATTACAGCCCTCGAAAGCACCTTCACCGATTGAGGTTACACCAGGGAGTGTAAGAGTTTCAAGATTCTCACAGTCTTTGAATGAACCCGCACCAATCTCGGTCACATCCTGAGGCAGAATAACGGTGGTAAGGTTATCCATACCTTCGAAAGCGCCTTCAGGAATAGTCGTGTTCTTGATACCAGAGAGGTCAAGTGCCTCAACCGAACCAAAATCATCACGAAGCTTCTCGAAATCTTCATCATTCATTTCGCCAGTAACAGCGAGTTCGGTGTAGGATACAACATCTTCCTTATCAAGTGTACTAAGATCTTCAGCTGGGATAGGATCACCTTCTTCGTAGTGATGAATGCCAGAGATGCTTATCCAAGTATCACCTTGGAGAGCTGGTATGGTATAGACACCGTTATTAGGCTCAAGTACCATTTCTCTTTCCTCATACTCAGGGTTAGTACCTGTCTTGGTCATTACCTTGGTCATGAGGTTAACAACGTATTCTGTTTTAGAATCCGGTTCAGAAAGCTGGAACTTAATCTCGCTACCCTCGCGATAGAGAACTGGCTTAACTTCGGGGTTAGGATAGGGTGAATTGCCTATAGAATACTTAAAATAGCTCATAGGCACGTTCTTCCACTCGCAACCTTCAGGCATCTCAACTATCTGAGCATAGACATTTTCGGCACCTTCTTTATTCTCAAAATTAATAGAATAGTAGAAAACTATCTCTATTTCATGATTTTGAGGCATCCATGGACCGGAAGTAGCCGAATGAGCCCATCTAAGCGCTAACTGACCACCTGTCTTATGCATATTCTGCTCAGGCCATAATCTTCTATATGACTGAGGTTCATAGTGATATGGAGCTGGATTTGCAAAGACATCAACACCGTTATCATAGAGCTTGAAGGCAACATCTGGACGTAGGAATGTCCTATACATTTCTTTAAATGATGATTGCTGACAGTTGGGAAGTTCAAGTATAAATTCTACATCTGCAGCACCAACGGCAATACTGTTTAGATCACCCTTATATCCAGTTACTCCGACACGAGACTTGTCGACCTTAACCCAATAATACTCCTTAGCATCAGCGGGAGTCTGATAGAGAGAGAGTGTAGACCACCATGTGGAAGGAACACTATAGCTTTCTTCTGAGCCCTTAGGTACTTCCAGAGAAATCTGCGAGGCATTGGAGGGGAAAGGAGACATACTGCCACAAGTAGGAGCTACTTTAGGCTTGGCGATAATTTTCTTCAGACCTACGCAAGCAGAGAAAGCACCTTCATCAATGTAGGTTACATTAGCCGGGATAGTGAGTTCCGAAATCTGCGTACAACGAGCAAAAGCATTCTTATTGATACGTTCGAGGTTGTTAGGAAGTATCACTGTTTTAAGAGCTGACAGACTGCTTGCGTTCGTAGGAGCGAAAGCGTTCTCAGGAATAGAGTTACCAGTCATTGCTGCACCCTTGATAGTGACATCAGCCATATCAAGATCAATAATAACGCTGGCATTCGCACGAATTGCGTCAAAATCGCTAACAAGCATTGTACCGATAAGCTTGACACGTGTAGGACAGTCTTCAAGCTTAGAGGCCAGCAATCCTTCCTGAATATTGTAAACCATGTAATCACCAGCTTCAGCATCCTTCACTGTGATTGTGATGTCAAGGTCTTCCAAAACTGCCGGAATGTTTATATTGGCAATAGAAACATTGGTGACCTTTTTCTCGCCGTTAATAGCGACACTTACACGCTGAGCAGGATCGATTGCAGTAGCCTTAATGGTAAAAGGCATACCGCGTACTACCTGCGATGTACTACCCTCGATTTTCGCACCTGTAACACTTTCAGGCATGGTAACGTTATGATAAATCACCGGGTTACCGATTGCCTCAAGGCGATCTGTAATTGAGTTAGACTCGCCCTCAACAAGCTGCCAGTCTTTTTTATTGTAGGAAGTAGCCAGACGAATCTGGTTGCCCTCTCTTACCTGTGCCTCCTTTACCTGACAGTAAAAATTATAAGTTAGCTTTTCACCATTACGGCTATAGTAATTACTTACAATCGAAGATATGAACTCCTTGATACCACCATTCTTATCAGTGAGCACTATACCATAGAACTTAGCGGCGTCATCTCCCTCCGGCACCTTGATGGCATTTGCACGTACTACAAACGACTTGTTGAAGGGTACATTTACAACCTGTGAAACAAGACCGATACCTCCTAAATCACCAGTGAGTTTCCAAGTCTTGTCGACAGTGGTTGCCTGTGGCTGCTTAAACTCAACATGAATCAAAGTATTGCTATTGATAGTAGCAGTATATACACCATTTGCATCTGCATTAAGACGTGTAGAGTTGGCATATACTTGCATCGTAGCATCTTCGAAGGAATCATCAGTCTCAAGCTGGAATTTATAAGTGGCACCCTTACTGAATTCTGTTCCTTCAGTGATAGAAGTGAACTTCAAACCTTTCTTTTCTGCTACAGTTACAAAGAAAGTTGTAGGAGCCTGCTGATTATCATCCTCCTCAACAATCTCCTTGAAGTCTTGCCAGTATTCCTTAGACTTATAAGCAGCAACTGCTCCTTTAGGAACAACGAGCTTTGTCTGAGGAGTGTTTGTAAATACACACCAGTTAATCCAAGGCACAGCTGAACGATGGGTAATAACTTCACGGAGATTAGTACAATTGGCAAACACGTTGTATTCCCAAGTACCAACTGAAGCCGGAATTTCTATTGAGGTTAAACCTGTGTTACCTAAACAAGCATTCTTAAACGTAGTAAGATTTGAGGGAAGTATAATAGTCTGCAACGAACGATAATTCCTGAATGCATTTTTAGGAAGTGCATTAGCAGGATTAGCACCGCTTGCCAATATATTTACCTGAGATATATCAAGACGATTTATCTTCATACGCTCACGAATGAATGTAAAGTCGTCTGCGTTCATCGTACCGAACAGAGTAAGGTCTTTGACTGTAGCTGCTGCGTTATCATCAATCAGATTCTGAAGCTGACCAGCCTGCACCCACAACGTACTCTTATAAAGCACATCAGCAGCATTCTGTAACAGAACTTCTATCTTCTGCTCTGAAAGCACGTTAGTAAGCTTATAATTGTTAGAAGCATCAGGTGTCAGAATAAAACCGTTAGCTTTAACAGTCATTACTTTGTCATTAACAGACTTCAGAACTACCTTAAACGAATAGTCGCGTCCCTTTATAACTCTATAGTCAGCAGCCTCCACTGTATAGTCAGTAGTTGACTGCGGGAGATTGATTACAAGATAAGGTATTTCTCCACCTTTAGCAAGCATCTCACCGGGTGCCAACATATCACCGGCTACTGGAAGCCACTCTGACTCACCGGAAGCCTGTGTAACCAGACGCACAACATCTCCATCACTCACCGATATACCTGAAGGCACAGAGCAAGTGAAATCAACATAATTTCGTATCTGAAGTGCCCAGAGACCGAAATTACTGCCACTGTGAAGAAGTGCCTTCTGATGTCCGTCAGCTCCGAAAAGGGCTACCGATAACTTCCCGTTGAAGTCAGTGTTGGAGATGTTCTTCAACGCACCCGCACGTACAGTAAACGTACCCGAAGTGATATCGTCCGTATCCATGGTCAGACCTACCTGTGACTCATCACTGGTGATATGTATGGGTGACCATACGAGAGTATTGGTGGCTGGCTTGATATTATAGACGATAGTCATCAGATCGTTATAGCTATGAGCCCTGCTAACCACTGGATTCAGTGCGTCAGAGGCATAATAGCCATCTGCTGAACCACCCCAACCCCAGTTGATATGAAGATAGGGAGTGGTGCCACGCATCTCATAACCGTCGCATACGAAGGCGTGGCCTGCGGACACGTCCTGACCGCAATACAGTACCGGACGGTCAGCGTCAATCTCGCCTACGATGATATTATCCCACGTAGCCCTGTCAAGCTCAGAACGCTTCTTGTACGATACACCGGCATCATAGCCGAACATCGAAGCCAGAGCGTAGGGTACCTTCACCTCGAAAGCACTCGAGCTTGACATACCGAAGTCAGTGCCGATAGCAATAGCGGCATCTGCTACAAGAGTGGCTACGGCATCTGCCTCCTCGGCTGTGTAACCGCTACGGTAGTTGTCATTACGCATCGTACCCCACGCATAGTCAGAAGACTGACCGTCACTAATCAGGGATACAGGACGTGAAGCCGGGAAATTATGAAATTTCATAATTTCGGCAAGAGCAATACCCACACAACCTGTCAGACGACGATTGGGGATATTGTTGTTGAACGGTGCCTCCTGACTCCATGTGGGAGTGGTAAGGAGTTTCTGGTTTGACGCTGCTCCCATACGAGGAGCATGAGCCATTGAACTGCCATCATAGACAGCTAATACCGGTGTCGAGAGCATACCTGTAGCCGATGACGGAACAGCGTCTGCATTCCATACCGAAGTATAGGAATAGCCGATTACTGGTAGGGTATTATCCTCAGCCGATACTATCACGAACCCTTGACCGTCTTTCGCATTGAATACGTAACAGACCGGATTCAGGGCATCATCGGTGGCCGTGTAGACAAGGGTAAAGGCGTCCTTGTCGGCCAACCGGTAGACCTCGCTTGACTGAAAGAAATCAGCGGCGACATCCTTAGCGTCCTCAACACTCAGTGTGGCCGCTCCTGCTGTAAAAGCCGGAAGCAGCGTACACGATGCGAGAAACAGCTTCTGCCGAATTGATGTTAGCATAAGATGTTATTGTTGTTAGATTACTTGAATAAAATTCTTTTAGAATTGGTCAGCGTATCCGGAATCGGATACGCTGACCTTTAATAACATAAGGAATTAGCTGTCTCTGTTTGGGGTTATTTTACCATTACCTTATAACCATTGATAATGTAAACTCCAGGGGCCAGCTGGTCCTTTACCTCAGCAGCTTTGACATTCTTAAATAGCAATACGCCGTTAAGATCATAAACTGTGAGTGAATCATTGCTATCAGCAGCGATGCTGTCTACCCATGATAATACTGACAATGTACCATATATAATCAGGTCGTGTGCCGGCATTGTCTCAGGTATTTCGATATCCCAACCGTCAAATTGCCAACCCTCCGGAACTTCCGGCTCAGGTATTACAACTTCAGCACCGTAAGCTATCTCTTCATCCAGATATACTTTACCGTCCAGATAAACTATCAGATGATATAAGTTAGCTATGTAACTACCATTAATAACAAGATCGGTTGCAGGCATAGTAGAAGGCAGATTCTGCCAGCCGCCGAAGGTGTAACCTTCCTTCTCTGGAACTTCAGGAGTTTCAATAGTTGCACCATAGCTCAGACTATAGGTATCAAGAATTTCATCTCCTATCATAAAGATAACCATATAGTTATTAGCTGTGAAGCTACCTGTTATGACTACATCGTGGTGAGGCATTGTCTCAGGAACATCCTGCCAGCCATCGAAAGTATAACCCTCTCTGAATGGCTCAACTGGTAATTCAATAGGATCACCTACTTCCACAGGTACAACCGCAATAATCTCACCGTCAATCATAAACACGGCATTGAAGACTACCACACTATAAGTATAACTGCCGGTTATTTCGATATCGTGAGCAGGCATTGTCTCAGGTACGTCCTGCCAGCCATCGAAGGTATAATCTTCTTTCTCAGGAGCAGCAGGCACATTGATAACTGAGCCATACTCTACACTCATAGTCTCGACAACCTCACCGTCAATTATGAAGGTGGCGGTGTAACTGTTGACTGTATAGTTACCCATAATGACTACATCGTGGTGAGGCATTGTCTCAGGCATATCCTGCCAACCGCTGAAAGTATAACCCTCCTTCTCTGGAACTTCAGGTGCTATAACAGTCTCGCCAGGTTTAAGAGTAAGAGTCTCGAAAATCTCACCGTCAATCACAAAGACTGCCTTAAAGATATTAGGACTGTAGATATACTCACCTGTCACTTCGATATCATGGGCAGGCATTGTTTCTGGCAGCCCTGTCCAACCGCTGAAAGTATAATCCTCCTTCTCTGGTACTACAGGCACATTGATAACTGAGCCGTATTCAACGCTTACAGTCTCGAAGACCTCACCGTCAATAATGAAAGTAGCCATATAGAGATTGGGGTGATAGTTACCTACAATTTCTATACTCTGGGCAGGCATTGTTTCGGGCAGATTCAGCCAACCACTGAAAGTATAACCCTCCTTCTCTGGCATTTCGGGAGCTTCAATAGTAGCACCATATTCTACGGTGCGAGTTTCTATTGTTTCACCGTTGACGATAAAGATTACGGTATAAGTGTTGACCGTATAGCTACCGGTGATGACAACATCATGGTTAGGCATTACCTCGGGTACGTCCCGCCAGCCGTCGAAGGTATAACCTTCCTTCTCCGGTGCCTCAGGAAGTTCGATAGTAGCACCTTCCTCAACAAGCATAGTAGCTACAGTCTCACCGTCAATCATGAAGAGCACGTCATATTTGCCGTCACTGTCAACATATGTACCACTTACTTCTATGTCGTGGGCAGGCATTGTTTCAGGAAGACCCTCCCAACCGGTGAAGGTATAATCCTCTCGCTCTGGAGCTGCAGGCGCATTTATGACAGCACCATACTCAACACTTAACGTCTCATAGATTTCACCGTCAATTATGAAGATTACGGTATAAGTGTTGACCGTATAACTACCGGTGATAACCACATCATGGTTAGGCATTACCTCGGGTACGTCCTGCCAGCCGTCGAAGGTGTAACCCTCCTTCTCAGGTGCCTCAGGAAGCTCGATAGTAGCACCTTCCTCAACAAGCATAGTAGCTACAGTCTCACCGTCAATCATGAAGAGCACGTCATATTTGCCGTCACTGTCAACGTATGTACCAGTCAACACAATGTCATGAGCAGGCATTGTCTCGGGAAGATCCTCCCAACCAGTGAAGGTGTAATCCTCTCTCTCAGGTGCAGCAGGTGCATTGATGACAGCACCATACTCAACGCTAAGTGTTGCAAATATTTCACCGTCAATAATGAAGATAGCCTGATAAGTATTGGCTATATAGTTGCCTTCGACTTCTACATCGTGAGCAGGCATTGTCTCGGGAAGATTCTGCCAGCCGCTGAAAGTATAACCCTCTTTTTCGGGTACTTCTGGAGCTTCGACAACTGCTTTATAGAGCAGCGTACGAGTCTCTAATACCTCACCATCAAGCTTGAAGGTAATCTGATAGCTATTGAAGACATAAACAGCGCTAACCTGAATGTTACGTGCAGGCATAGTAGCCGGCAGGGCTGCCCAACCAGCAAAAGTGTAACCCTCTTTCTCCGGACCTTCGGGTGCCTCGATAGGCGCACCATACTCAAAGCTCAGTGTTTCGAAAACCTCATCGTCAACAAGGAATGTAACCTGATAGGTGTTGGGCACATAAACAGCATTTACCTCTACGTCGTGGGCAGGCATTGTCTCGGGGAGATTCTGCCAGCCGCTGAAGGTATAGCCTTCCTTCTCCGGTGCCTCTGGTGCCTCGATAGCAGCACCGTACTCGACGCTCAAGGTCTCGACAACTTCACCGTCAACAAGGAAAACAAGTTGATAGCTATTGAGTGTATAAACAGCACTTACCTCTACGTCGTGGGCAGGCATTGTCTCAGGTAGATTCTGCCAGCCGCTGAAGGTGTAACCTTCCTTCTCCGGTGCCTCGGGTGCCTCGATAGCAGCACCGTACTCGACGCTCAGGGTCTCGACAACTTCACCATCAATTGTAAAGGTTACTGTATAAGTGTTGACCGTATAGCTACCTTCAACTTCTACATCGTGAGCAGGCATTTTCTCGGGTAGATCCTGCCAGCCGCTGAAGGTGTAACCCTCCTTCTCAGGTGCCTCGGGTGCTTCGATGGTTGCACCGTACTCCAGTTTAAGAGTTGCGAAGACTTCACCATCTATCTTAAACACTGCGGTGTAGAAATCAGAAACAAAAGTAGCAGTAAGCTCAATATCTCCAGTTACAGTAATTGTACGTTCAGCATCCTGATTACCATCACTCCAAACGTCGAAGCGATAACCATAATCAGGAATAGCCTTCAGTTCAAGAACTGTGCCTTCGGCATACATACCGCTTTCAAAGTCAACTGTACCATGTTCGCCTGCGATAACTGTCACGTTATAGTAAGGGGACATGATGTAAGGAGCAGAAGGTAAGCCTACTGTTTGGTCTGCTCTAAAAGTGAATGATTCACCGTCCATACCTTTAAGAATCACGACCGTATCTGTCTCGCGATCACGCATCTTAAAGACAACCTCCTGTCCTGCGGCAGCACTATTGCTACGTATACGCAGCAACATACAGTCAGCACCATCATCCAGTTCTACTTTTTCAGCCAGGCCGCGACATTCGTCATCAATGAAAGCCCCGATTTCATACTTGTCGAGGTTTACATAATCCTTCGAAGACAGACTAAAGTAGAGACTCATGTCATAGCGGTATTCCGATGGATTCACTGTCCACGCATCGGATCGGACCGCCGCAAACAACGCCAGGAACGCAGACATGACGAGCATGCACAGCGCTCCCAGCGTTTTGCCATTTAATCCTCTTTTCAACATTAATAATTAAGGTTAAGTTAAAAATATTTATAAAAAACTCAATTATACTGGTTTAAAAGGAGACGTGTATCACGCCTGGCTATTACTTTAATAATGCAAAGTTAATAGATTCTGCCACAAAGAAGCAAATATGTTCTAAAAATTTAAAAAAAATTAAGAAAGTCACCGTTATCTCTCTTCATGTAATTTTTTCTTATCCCACATACTGCCAGATTCTTGCAATGTCTCCCCTACTCTCCTTTCTATTTCAATCCCCAATAGGAGTGTTTATATCTTTAACTACTCTCTCCTTTGACCTACATTAATAAAGATTGTATTTATGCTACCTACTGCACTATCGAGCAGAATAGCAGCCTCCGAATAAATAATCATTCCATCAACCAAGGCATTCAAAATATATTGAGTTTTCAGTTCTTATTTTTGGTGGTAAAATATAGACTTGATGATAAAAGAACGCTACAGAAAATAAAATTACCACCAATTAGGTGGTAAATTCGAAGACAGGTGGTAAATTGGGGTTATGGTTGTGGGTGTAACGTACTTAAAATAGCGGCTTGGCGAATTTCGCCAAGCCGCTATTCACATCATGTGGTTAAAATTACCGAATTTACGATTTACTTCAACCAATAGGTATTTATATTTACAAAACTAATTTTGCAGTTTTATTTCACATATACCTTACGACCATTGACTACGTATATGCCTACAGGAAGAGTGCGAAGTGCCTCGCGAGTAACATTCTTAAGAATAGAAATTCCCTGCAGGTTGTAGACATTAAGAAGTTCATCGTCTGAGTTGATTATTTCAGTTCCTACGTTACTATCAACCTTAAATGAACATTCGATTGGACCATAGTACCAGTAGTTAGGCCAAGCATCGTCAGCGTGGAGTTTGAAATTCACGAAACTTGCGATGTTGTCGATGGAATACTCACCATCAGCTGTAATGGCCGGGTCTATGGTTATCAGAACCTTGTAGCCCTCGTAAGGATCTTCCAGGGTCATGAGTTCCACTTCATACTCGTCGAGTGGCTCACCGTTCTGTACTACCTGAAGTTTAATCGACGGGTCGTAGGGAGTTGACTCGCTCATCAAACGGTTAAAGGTCAGAGTCACCTTGCTGAGTTCCTCGACAGTTGAGCCGTTTTCGGGATCCATCGCTACAACAGCAGGAGCAGCAACGAGAGTATATGTGTAAGAGAGCTCGGAAGTGTTGAAGCCATATACGTTGTTGGCCTTGTCAACTGCCTTGAGGCTGCCTGGGAACACCTTGAAGGTGTATTCACCCGGTTGAGCTGTCTCAGTCACATCGGCCGGAAGGCTGATGGTGAACGTGTTTGAATAAGCAGATGCTTGGGATTTGTCAAGGGTCTGCTCCAGTTCACCGTTATAGAACAGCTCGCACTTGAAGTCATCGGTTATCGAGACAGAAAGGTTGGGATCCGTCATCCTTATGTAAACGCTGTAGAAAGTATCACCATCGGTATTGGCGAGAGCTGACTCGAAGTTCACCTCTCCCTCAACAGGCTCCGAATAAGTGAATGTCAGCGTGCATGCCGGTGTGTTCACTTCATTCACCTGGATAAGGTTTGCCGGGAACTTTATCTCGTATGTGCCAGCCTGCTGAAGCTTCTCCAACGGCAGCTGGTTTTCCGGATTGAGATTGAGCGAACCGCTCCAGAAACCTCCATGGAAGTCTACGTAGGTGAATGACAGATATTCTGGTGCGATATCAACGAGTGTTTCACCATTGAAGAGGAATTCCACATTTTCAGTACAGTTTTCGTTGACAGAAGGTACAACATCAGCATTGGGAGATATGGTCAGATATGTAAGACCATACTGCATCGTGTCATAGTCAAGCGTTCCAGGTGCCGGAGTGAATGTGAAACTGTTCTCGATGGTAGGAGCTGAAGCACCTTCAACCTTAAATGAACATTCGATTGGACCATAGTACCAGTAGTTAGGCCAAGCATCGTCAGCGTGGAGTTTGAAATTCACGAAACTTGCGATGTTGTCGATGGAATACTCACCATCAGCTGTAATGGCCGGGTCTATGGTTATCAGAACCTTGTAGCCCTCGTAAGGATCTTCCAGGGTCATGAGTTCCACTTCATACTCGTCGAGTGGCTCACCGTTCTGTACTACCTGAAGTTTAATCGACGGGTCGTAGGGAGTTGACTCGCTCATCAAACGGTTAAAGGTCAGAGTCACCTTGCTGAGTTCCTCGACAGTTGAGCCGTTTTCGGGATCCATCGCTACAACAGCAGGAGCAGCAACGAGAGTATATGTGTAAGAGAGCTCGGAAGTGTTGAAGCCATATACGTTGTTGGCCTTGTCAACTGCCTTGAGGCTGCCTGGGAACACCTTGAAGGTGTATTCACCCGGTTGAGCTGTCTCAGTCACATCGGCCGGAAGGCTGATGGTGAACGTGTTTGAATAAGCAGATGCTTGGGATTTGTCAAGGGTCTGCTCCAGTTCACCGTTATAGAACAGCTCGCACTTGAAGTCATCGGTTATCGAGACAGAAAGGTTGGGATCCGTCATCCTTATGTAAACGCTGTAGAAAGTATCACCATCGGTATTGGCGAGAGCTGACTCGAAGTTCACCTCTCCCTCAACAGGCTCCGAATAAGTGAATGTCAGCGTGCATGCCGGTGTGTTCACTTCATTCACCTGGATAAGGTTTGCCGGGAACTTTATCTCGTATGTGCCAGCCTGCTGAAGCTTCTCCAACGGCAGCTGGTTTTCCGGATTGAGATTGAGCGAACCGCTCCAGAAACCTCCATGGAAGTCTACGTAGGTGAATGACAGATATTCTGGTGCGATATCAACGAGTGTTTCACCATTGAAGAGGAATTCCACATTTTCAGTACAGTTTTCGTTGACAGAAGGTACAACATCAGCATTGGGAGATATGGTCAGATATGTAAGACCATACTGCATCGTGTCATAGTCAAGCGTTCCAGGTGCCGGAGTGAATGTGAAACTGTTCTCGATGGTAGGAGCCGAGGTGCCAGGGTCATCTTGAGCATTCGCAGTGAGCGAAAAACTCAGAGCTGTGCAAAGCGCCATCGAAAGAATGGAGTTTGTTTTCATGAATATCGTTTTAATTATTGTAATGAATTTAGACAATCCCCAAAGATTATTCTACTTGAGGAATATCTTGAAACAAAACTGGGTTAACGAATAATCTTTGAAGTAGAGCCATCGGCTTTTCTTACAATCGTGATACCCTTGCCTGGAGCAGTAAGTGGAAGTCCATCGATTGAGAAATAGCTTATTTGACCTTCATTATCAGCCTCAATAGAAGAGATAGCTGATGTATTGTCAGTCATATCGGGATAATATATGACATTAGCATTGGCAATTTCGCATTTATCAGCGTCAGATGGATCATAATCCCATATATAAGCTACTACACTAAGGTTTTCCTTAACATATCCTGGCTTAACTTCGAGATTGCATTCATAGCTATAGCTATTATCATTGAAATCAAGATACTCACCCCAGATAGAGTTATAAACTCGGTTCACATGTTGTTGGATATAAGGCTCACCCTTTTCCACACCAGCCTGATTCAAAGCAGCGATATTATCCTCAATTAGACCAACCACAATACGTGGTTGATTATTTGTGAAAATCTCTGTAGCACGTTCACCTGTCACTTTTACGTGGGCATTGCCATCTGTAAGTTCCACTTCCAAATCCAGATATACATAGGCTGGTACCTCTTTGCGAGTGTTTACAGCCTGGGATAATTCATCAGCTGACTCCGGAAGCATAACAGAAGAATCGTTATTGTATCCGGGGAGATAATCAGCCGTGAAGCGGTCTACCAATATTGCAGGAGCAAATGGACTGACATTACCGAAAAGTCCAAGATATGTCACGTCGGCGGGAATTGTAAGCCAGTCAGTACCGAATCCAGAATGATGGCAGATAGCTATTACACGTCCGTCAGCACCAGCAGACTCAAGCATCTCATGCATATATCCGGCCATACGCGGACAATTGACACACATCTCGGTGGTGAATTCCTCAACCACTACATTACGTGGATAGAATAATGACACGGCAGTGAATGGCACTGACATTACATTATCATCGGGGTTGGCATCATCACCTTCATTAATGGCTGCAATTCTTAAATTGAAGAAATGTTCTCCTTCAACCAGACCTTCAAAAACAAATGAAAATGGTATTTCCTTTGACTCCTTGTATGCTAATGCAACATCAACGTACTTTGTCTGGATAGCTTCGAGATTGTCAATAGAACATACAATTTCAAATCCGGTAACAGCTTCAGCACGGTTTGTTACGGTCAATGAGCCAGAAATTTCACCATTTGAAATTGAAACGGAGGGCTGTACATGTAGGCCAGTCAGTGCAAGGTTTACTTTAGGCAGATTCTCTCCGGTTACTATAGCCTCGATTGGGAGTATACCCTCTTCAGAGCGATTGGTCCATTCAGCATCGTTACCAAGTTTCACCCACAAAGAATTGTCTACAAATGGAAGTCCCTGTACTACAGAAAGGCCAACAGAGTTTCCTTTCTGATGAAAAGTGAGCCCTATATAGAACCCCTCGGTATCGGCTGGGATAATATAAGGAGCGGGAAGAGAAAATGTATTCCACCCTTTTTGTATAGCAGGTTCAGTGGTCTTTGATAGCGAAGCACTAACAAGGTCTTCTCCATCAAGCGAAGTACGAATCCATACTGCCAAAGTTTCCACATTGAGCGTAGAAGCAAGACCTGCATTAATCTGTGCAATCTCACAACCGGCATATACTTTGGCGGTGGAAGCAGGAATAAAAATAGCCGCACTTACATCCTGATTGGCATCTGAGATAGAGAACCCATCGGTTGCTCCTGTCTTTACCTGTCCATCACAAAAGCCGAGAATATGGCTTTCAAGTTGGGCATTGGCAGCCCAATTAAGGGTTGCCAATACCATAGTTATCAAGAGAATAAGATTTCTTTTCATGGTTATTTAACACATTATAGAAGTCTTTTATTCTTTTTGTTCTGAAAGTCAGATGTTAACGGATTACCTTTTTGGTTACCACATTACCATGTATGTCTGAAATACGGACAATGTTAATGCCCTTGACAGGAGCTTCAAGACGACGGCCTTGGAGGTCAAAGTATTCGAATGTGCAGTTATTTACATCAATGATGCCTTCGACAGAACCGGGAGCAGAAGGATCTTCCACGATTACCTTGATATCAGTGATTTCAAGACGGTCTTCACCATACCATGTCATGTTGCCACCTTGACGATAATAGAATCTACCGCTGTTAGTTCCTTCTGGGAGATTATGTTGAAGATCCGAGAATATTTCATCTCCAGGCTCTCTCTGGTCTCTCCAGTAATTGGAGCTGATATCAATATCATTATCATACCAGCAAGCTATGAGGCCATCAGAACCAAGCACCTTCTTGGCAAGCGCAATCTCGATAGCACCGAAGTCCCAGATTGGGTCTGTTGCATAATTGTCGGCGGGTGTACCCCAAGTGTGGCCAGAATATTCAAGACGTCCTACCATTCCTTCGGGAATTGTGATTTCAAAAGGCAGAGATGAAACTGTTTCCCATGAATCGGGATGTTTGGAAGTAATATTATAGGTTTTTCCATCTTCCAATACGAAAGGATAGTCCTCATCAACACCGAATGTTATGTATTCCTTACCTTCAGATACCAAAGTTGAATAATCAGGTTCTTCGCACACCTTAGCCACGGCCTTGGCAGTTACAGTACCGAGATTAGTAACTATAGTCAGGTTAGCAACACGTTCTCCGGGTTCTGCACTGATATATTCCACTGGAATGTTGATGGTCTCCAAGAGAGCAGCCTTTTTAGAAGGAGCAGTAGCAGTAAATTCATCGTTGTCGCTCGTCACGCTCAGAATCGTCATTTCTTCCGCGCTACGGTTACGTACACCTATGGTACCTATTTTCTCAGCTTTTCCAGCAATACCGTAACCCATGAAAAGTTCGGGAGTAGTTACCTCAGGTTCTTCGTTTCCTGCATCGGTGATATTCAAGTCAAGATCCCAGATGTAGGTTGCCACATCGCTGCTCTTCGAAAGGCCGTCGAGATGGTTGATAAATATATAGTGGTCACCGGGGGCGAAGTCAAGTTCTGTATATTTAGCCTCAAAATCACTTGTCAGCATATATGCAGGTGCCGGTAAACCGGTTTCCTGATCCTCACCTATGAACAGGTTTACAGCGTAGATAGTGTTAGTAGGATTATTGAGATAACCCTTATAAGACAGATGTCCTTGTTTTCCTTCAGGCACATTGAAGGCAATCTTTAATGTAGAACTTCCATAAGCGCCACCTGTTGCAAGACGGATAGCCTTAACTGTTTCTGTGCTACCGTCAGAAAGAGGATGCTCAAAATCAGCAATTACAGCAGGGTAATCAAGAGAAGTTTCAAAAGAAAAGTCGCCCGCTTTCACAGCTTCAGGATAGGAGGGAGTAGGCAATGCTTCGGCTTCGAGACCAATCTGGAGGTCACCGTTCTCAGTCTCTATTGTAGCGATAGCCTCGAAATTTCCAGCTTCAGTAGGTTTAAAACGGAAAGTCAATTCTTTCTTTCCCCAAGGCTTCAATGTTCCGCTTGCGAGCTTGGCAGAGAATTCCTCTCCTTCTTGTGTTAAGCCAATTACATATTCCGCTTCTTTAGCTCCGGCATTGAAGATAGTGACATTTTTCTCTGATTTACCACCAACGTAACAGGTAGGAATCTTCACACTCTCATTCAGCTTTATGACTTGAGCGTCAGACTCAGGATCCATTACGGTAGCACAGAAAGCCTTGTAGCGTTCCGGCAAACCGTATGAATAAACCAGACCAAAAGGAGTAACATTGGTGATAGTCTTAAAATCAGGAGTAACGTGGAAAACCAATTGGCTCAATTCATTCTCGGGCAGATAGGAACCATTCTCGTTGAATTCTTTTACAGTAAAAAGAGTAGCGTCATAACGGTCACCAACCTTGGTATATATCACGTTTGAGTCAAATGTAATTGTACCATCGGCTTCATTGTATACACCTTCTATCGGGGTATCGTAACAGGAATCATAACCACCTGTATTAACAAGATTGAAGAGGTTTGTAAACACCACTTTATTTCCCTGGTGCACTACTCCCAGCTCATAGGTTTTATAATCGCCTCCATCTATATCAAAGGAGGTTCCACTGACGAAACTCTGAGCCGCTACAAAATAGGAAATAGTGTCAGTTGATTCCCAGTTGTAGGATTTGGCGTATTGCGGCCCGTTCTGATTCGGAGTATGAGAGGACGCCATACAAGCCAGTCCTGTCGTAGCCGCTGCGAGGGTAAGTAAGAATTGTTTCATAGATTGGTAAATTAGTTTTGTTTGTTGCAAATGTAGATGTTTTTTAAGCTACAATTAAAAAATACAAGTTTGAATATGGTATAAATCATGATTTCGGACAAAAAAGCACACAATTATCCCTAAATCGTGATTCATATTCACGATTTAGAAATAATTATTTCTTCGATTCAGAAACGTATTGAGAAGGTGTCAGGCCAGTCACAGCCTTGAATTGGGTAGCGAAAGTGGAACGGCTATTAAACCCAACACTTGCAGCCAGAGCTTCAAAAGTCAGGTGTCCATAGCGTTCGTGATCCATAAGTCGGTTACACGCTTCACGGATTCGATATTTATTAAGGAGCTGATTAAAGTTGAGTCCCCATTTCTCATTTATGACCTGACTGATGTATTTGTAGTTCTCACCGACCAATTCGGCCAGTTTATCAGAAGAGAATCCTGAAGAATATATTTCACTTGAAGTCTCGAATATGTCACGAATTTTATCGGCAATTGTGCATTTAGCCTCTTCGGTAAGATTACTTCCTTTGTATTTTTGAACGGGAGTCGGAGCTACTTCAGGTTTGCCTAAACGTTCACGCAGGTCAGCAATTTCTTTTTCGTAACGAATTCGAAGGCTTCTTTCTTCCTCCTGAGCTTTGAACACTTCTTGATTCTTGGCATAAAGAGTTCGGGTCGTCCGTTTAAGTTTACGTATAAACCAAATGGTGAACCAAATACCTATAACAGTAAGGAGAAGCAGCACACCGACTATAATCAAAGAACGTCGCATGCGTTCGTTGCGACGCCCAGTTTCCGCAAGTTTATTTTCCACTTTACGTAAATCGCCGATAAAGCGGATTTCATCCATTGAAGAAATCTGGCGGAAACTTAATAGCGAATCCTTAAGATTCAAATAGTTTGCTTGATATATGAATTGCTTCTCAGGCCGATTCCATTTTTTATAAAGGTCAGCGAGGTCATAGAATATTTCAATTTTAGCATCTTTCAAGTCGAATTTGTTGGCTATGTCAAGAGCCTTCTTAAAAGTGGCTTCAGCCTCAGGGAATTGTCCGGCATCAGCATGGACAAATCCTTTGAATTCCCATGCGCCGCAATGATATCGACTATAAGCCTCGTTATTAGGCAGACTATCGGTCACTGTATCAAATTCTCTTAGTGCATCAGTATACCTTTTTTGACTCAGGGCTTTCAGGCCCTCCATTATGCGTAGGTTGAAAAAAGTATAGTATGCTTCAGGACCTTCATCTATATTATCTGCCATCTTCCGCAGACGCGCACTCTCCATAGCAATAGAATCAAATGTATTCATTGAGTATGCGAGCGACATCATATTGCTGAATACTACATTGATAATATGAACTTCGTTAGAGGCTATTGCAAGATTGAAAGCATGGCGTAGGTGTCGCATGGCAGTGGCATAAGTCTCGGCATCTTTACTTTGATGACTGATTGAACCATATATCAGTCCAGAATAGTAATGATATAATGGAAGATCCATATTCACCTTATCCATCAATTCCTTGGCTTTTGCCATATTTTCAATTGCCTTGGAATAGTCATAATAATGGAAGAACCATATATATGCCATTTCGGCATAAGCTTTTATTGAAAGCTCATGCTCATATTCTTCTTTTGAATTAATCCCCCGGTCACCGAGAATAGTAAAGCATACCAGCGAAGAGTCAAGATGCATCCCATCATTACGATACGAAATACCTTTCTCGTAAAGTACTTCAGATTTTAGTTTTAGAAGTCGTTCATAGGATTCCTCTTTTTGAGCCCAGACTCCCAAAATGCCGATAAGTAAAAAAAGATAGGACAGTATACACCGAGAGAATGTTTTGTTAGTCAAATCAATTCCCATTCAAATAGTCGTAGGGCAGCAAAGTTAGGTTATTTTTTATAAATCACCAAACTTTTAATAAATTATATGGAAATTGAAATGATAAAACGCGAGGTCGGGATAACCTCGCGTTTTAAGAGATACTTATAGAATTAAATTCGAGCAACCGATTTACCGGAGTGTTTTGCGTGTTCTAACAGTTCCGTCACTGAGTGTCTGACGCATTATGACAATACCTTTAGCTGTCTCTGATACACGACAACCTGTAAGGTCAAAAAACTCGGTAGATATTACTTCGTCTTCCGAATCTATTAACTCAACGGCTGACGGTACAGGTACTTTTGTCTTTGCACCATTACATATCATACCGGCTGATGATGTATCCTGCTGAACAAGCATAGCTACCACATGCATATTGGCAGGATTCTGGTAACTCTGACTACCATTAACAGTCTTAAAGTCAGAGAGTTTAGCTTCAAACTGATGTGTATATGTTTCGCCCTCCTTTAAGTCGTTATATCTCGGCAACGAGTTAGCCACGCCTCTCGGATTAGTAGCGAATACTGCTACTTCATCATAAACAATATCTGTTATCGGATCAGAAGAATATACAAATTCCTTCAGATAAGGGTCATCTTTTAATGCCATTACCCCAGAAAGACCGTTTCTCTGCCACCAAGCTGCACCAGTACCGGAAAGGCCGTCTTCGATAACTACATAAGCCACGCGAAAGTTGAATCCATCATCAGGCACTTCAGCAAATATAACCTCACTGGTGATGAGAATTGAAGAATCATCATCATTCCAAGTTGCCATCACTTCAATATCAGCAGGAGCAAAAATTTCCATAGCCTCTCGGTATTCTTCCACTATACGTCCACCGACAGGATTGGTGAGTTCCAGACCGAAATATGGGTCTCTACCCGGTCCAACTCGATCAAAAAAGACATTTGGATAGACATATTCCAAATCAGGGATACCGCTTTTGAGCTGCATGATGTCGTTGCCGTGGTACGAAATACCAATGAAGTCCTCAAAGGTATCCTTAAGTAATTTCATGCCGGCGATGCCACGTGGACAGTTGTTACACCATGTGCCTGAAAACTCTTCGGCAACCACTCTATGAGTAGGAATACGTTCCAAAATTTTTGCCCTTACAGTACAGGAAGGATATACGCTTTGGTTAGTTTCACCATTGACCTTGGTGATAGATAAAGTACCGGTATAATCACCGTTATTGGAAATGGCATCAATAGGCACTATGATGTCACATGTGCTACCAAAAACATGGTCAAGATTCACTTCGAGAGTACCACTTTGGGTGTTATCAGCGAGTGTACAGGAGTATTCTACAGAAGTTACCGGCACTGTACCATGGTTGACAAGAGTAGCTTTCAATTGTGATGGCTCCCCCTTTTTTGCATACAATTTACTACACGTTACACCGGCACCGAGGTCAACGAAATCTCCTTCAAGAGTAGCTGTGCAGCAAAGTGCGAACTGATCTGTAGGTGCAAATTCGGGGTAATTTGAGGCTAAACGGCTGATAAGAGCGTTGGAATTAGAATCGTCTGTAGCCACAACGGGATAACTGGTAATTTCTGCCTTAGGGTCTATTGCCTTTACATCGAATGAATAACCAAGATAGACTCCCTTGGAGGTAATCTTATAAGGCTCATCAAGTACGTAGGTTATTGTACCAAACTTAGTGCCATCGATTGGTTCAACATCTACAGATTCATTACTGATGTTGCCAGAAAAATACCGTGAGACACCAGGATTGCTAAGCTCGGTAGATACCCACATCTTAAAATTATCTATATTATCATGCACAGGCACAGTGATAGTGAAATCCTTTACAGATGTATTGAAGTTGACAAAAGGATCACCAGGGACGAATATAGCAATCTCATAGTGGTCTGCTACACCGAAGCCTATGCAAAACTGTTCAGTATCGGGGGTATTATACGAGAACTTATTTGTTCCTGCAAGGGCTATTGCCGATGCCGCAGTCATAAAGACGGCGGTAAGTAGTGTTTTTGCGGAAAGAAATTTCATTGTTGATTTTTATTTAACGAGTATTTTCTTGGTAATATCTTGTGTGCGTACAATGTAAACACCAGCAGCGGGAAGGACTACGTTGTAAAGTTCGCGAGCTATCACACGACCGGAAATATCGGTGACAGTGACTGGTATCTGGCTTGATATTGTACGGTTCTCTAAAACGAAGAAGTCACTTTCTATCAAGCTTACAAAGCTGTTATCAGCCTCGACACGGAATGTCACTGATTTATCAGAGTTTTCAGCAATCTCCTTGATAATAATCCCAAGTCCGTTACCGTCCCAAGTGCTGAAAGCGGGTATTACGTCGCGCGATATTTCATGTTTACCAGTTGAACCAGGGAAAGGATCGCCAGCTTCTGAACTTTCTGAACCAGTCCCGTCAGCCTTCAGTACCTCAACACAAAGATGAGAAGGGTCATTGTTTAAAGTGTTGTCAGCCCATTTATCCTCCTGATAGTCTATATGCCATACGAGTAGACCATGACCAGGAAGCGATTTATCCCAACCCTGTAGCTGACGGTTTTCGATAAAGAAAAACTCTGTAGAAGAAGGAGTTCGTAAAATGAACGCCTGGTTCTCATCGAGCGGAGGAAGAGTATAGGTCTGGCCAACTGTTATTTCTTGTGGTTCAAGCCATCCAAGCACGCTGCGTTCATAGGCAGTAAGGTTGCACGGACGTCGTTGGTTGCCGTTGAGTGAACCATGATCCATAAGGTCCCATCTACCTGTAGCATAGTGATTAGACTGGTTGGTAGGATATATATCCGGCAGGCCTAAAACATGAGAGAACTCATGACAAAATGTACCTATACCTGTAGGATAGTCTTTTTCCATTTCGTTAACACAAGCATAACGGTCGAGAAGCACACCATCTATAAATATTGGTTCTGTGACCTTTTTTGAAATATAAGCTGCATGAGGCCATACAGTATCAGCACCACCACCAGAAGATTCACCGTAACCGGCATAGACAATAAATACATTATCAATTACACCGTCGTCATTAGTGTCATAGATTGAAAAATCAATATCCTCATCAAGGATAGTACAAGCATCAATCACCATCTCGTGTGCGTAGGTATCGTAGATATTATTGATATTAGCACCATAGTATGAGGCTTTTTTAGGGAGGAGTACAGGACCATAGACATCAAACTGCGGTTCAAACATACCGTTAGAATTTTCGCGAAAATATTGTTGGCAACTTCCTTTGCAAAAATAATCGGTAAAGTCATCCTGTGTCAGCATACCATTGAAATACCGGTAAGCATCATCCACGTTAAAAGGTGTACCATCAAATTCGGCTAGGATAACTAAAGTTTTCTGATTACCGTAGAGAGGAAATGTTTCGTCAGTTCTTCCTGGTATGGCAGCTGACATGGATAACGTCAGCAGGAGGATAAGAATTGAAGTCAGGTATAGTCTATTCATATTATCGGTTTTATTTTATTACACTGCAAAATTACTTTTTGCCAGATTAGCTGCAAAAAATAAATCGCGTACTTTGTACAGAATCATGATATAGCACAAAAATGGTA
>CAYNUE010000037.1:0-32332 GCA_964400325.1 uncultured Sangeribacter sp.
GATTGCATATACCTATATACTTGAAGACGAAGGAAAAATTCTCGCATATTTTTGCCTTTTGAACGATAAAATCTCACGTCAGGATTCTTCTAATTCAATGTGGAAACGAATAAAAAAAGAATTCCCCATCGAGAAACAGTTTAGTAGTTATCCAGCTGTGAAAATCGGTCGATTTGCTGTTGACAAATCTACGCATGGCACTGGCCTTGGGTCAGAACTAATGACGTCACTGAAATTTCTTCTTCAAGAAAAACACGATGTATCAGCCTTCAGGTTCATAACAGTAGATGCTTATATCAATGCAATACCATTTTACGAAAGAAATGATTTCAGATTGTTGATGCCCAGTGACCCCAATGAGCATACTAAGACAATGTTCTTCGATATGTTCTCTCTGTCTGAATAATTCTATTTAGACTTTTATAAACTACTTGGAGACCTTTATACTTGATAATTATGTGAAGATTTATGTACGTTTGGCCAACCATGTTCCCAAATATCCCTGAGACGGGAATTTGAGGTTTTAGAAATCTGAAAATTTCTTTCATCTGCAAACTGGTTGATATTAAGCTGTTACATTCACTTTTGAATCAAGTACAGTTTACTTCGAGCCTCTCAGCCTTTAATTAATGTTTCTGGTAACGGATTAATAATGGTAGTCGGTTTCAAGGAAGTCTTTTTCGGGTAAACCATTTTTCTTCTCTGGTGTGCTGAAATGCAGTCCGTCGGGTAGGGATAAGGTATTTCCCATGGCAGCTTGATATGAGGCCATAGGGTTGTCAACGTGTTTGCGCTTAGCACGCAACAAGTCTTTTCGTTTGATTTTTTCGTATGCTTCTGCACCGTAGACAGGAGTAATGTCACTGTTATCCACTTCTATACCTGTGGCTTCGAAAATAAACTCGTTGTCTTTATCTTCGGCATAGAGTATCAATCCCGGTAGACCGCAGAATTTCCACGGACCGTCGCTAATAGGAATCTCCGGAGTAAACCATACTTCCCATTTACGACCGTGATACTTACCAGTAGCTTTTATACATTGATAACCAAGTACATCTTTAGTGTCATCATCGATTTTCCATTTGATAGTAGCTCTTGGTTCGTCGTAATAATATTTATCTATATTTACCACATCATAAAGAGTAATGACAGAATCATTTTTGATTACATAGAGGCCGGTACCTGGGTAAGTTACTGAGGCATCTAAGGTAGTAATACCTCCGTTACTTCTAACGTATTCACTCTCAGCTTTAAATAACTGTTTCCATTGAGCCATTCCCTCTGGAGTGCTTCTTATAGAATCGTACCATTCAGATTTTGGGTCATAGTATTTGGAATGTAAACTGTTAGCACGTAATATAAAATTGTTGATATTCCCTCTTTGGTTATAGGAATATTCCACCTTTATATTAGCTGTTTCAGCCATACCTGAAACGGCTGCGATTATTAGGATTAAGAAAAAAAGAATTTGTTTCATTTATTAGATGTTTTTGTAAATTTCAGTAGAGAACAATTATCGGAATCTTACAGGTATCGTAATCCATGAGTCGATGGGATAACCGTAGAACTGGTTGGGACAAAATTTGCCGAGGTGTGTTACAGCTTCAATAGCGGCTTTATCATACTCCGGCTCTAGGCCTCTTATTATATTTATGCTGTCAGGGTCAATGCTACCGTCGCTTTTGACCAGTACATTTAACGCTATTTTGCCGGATATACAGTTACTTACAGATGGATATTTCAGATTTGCTTTTATGTCTTCAAGAAATTTGGTTGGTCCCGCAGCATATCCAACGATTTCTTGATACCAGTTATAGTATTGTGAATTGCCCTGAAAACTATCACATTCTGCTATTCCAAGACGGTCGGGTGTAAGGTCACTGGTATCTGCGTTTGTCAAAGCAGTCTGTATATTAGTTAGTACAGAGATAACCGATTCTTCAGATGAAGAGGGTACCGTGTATAGATGTGCCCATTTCCCATGCGACATAATATACCGGTTTGTCCCTTCTGAATTTGGCAATTCGCTGGTGATAGGAGGGGTGGTATTATAGTGATTGGTATTAACTAACGAATCGAGATAACAACATATACTTTTAAAACTTAATGAATCAAGATGAATAGTGGTGGTCTGTTTTAATGCTTCATTGGGTGTTTTGGTTGCTATCCAATCCAGGAACGGTTCTGGATAGTGTATGTAGACTACTGACTCTCTGCCTGCGCAAAAGCTGATTCCTGTCTGTCCTTGCTCCTGTGGTTCTATAACAATAGCACAATCAGCATCAGGGACAAGATAGTAATTGCATAGCCATCGGAAGTCTTTAGCCTCTTCTGTAAAAGGATAAAAAGGTACGACTCTTTCTTCTGCATATACTGAAAAGAGAGTCAGTAGTGAAAGAAATAAGTATAAGAGAAATTTGAAGTTCATAGTTATTTAAGAATCTGTGCCATGTACAGTCAGTTATAGAATTAAATGTGCGGTTACAAATTTAATAAATTTTTTGAGGTTGGCTGATAAATTTGCTTTGTTAGTTTGTGACTTTGGTTAAATATGATAATAGAGTTTTAAAATACGAGCTATATGTAAATTTAAGATGGACGCATTAGGAAAGTAAAGTTTAATTATGGACCTACCTTTTGTGAGGGTTGTGTGTTATAAAGATAATAGCGGTCTAAATGTAATACCGGCTTACTTAAATCTAATGTCTAAATAAATCCTTAGAATATGGAAATGTTTTGTTATCAATGTCAGGAGACAGCCAAAGGTACTGGCTGTACACTCCGTGGTGTGTGTGGTAAACTGCCTGAGACATCGGCACGTATGGACCTGTTGCTTTATGTCACTCGTGGTGTAGCCATATTGAATGACTTGCTCCGTGGCGCTGGTGCTCCGCAACGCGATGCTGATCATCAAGTGATTGATGCCCTGTTTACTACAATTACTAACGCCAACTTTGATAACGATTCATTGGATGGCTTTATACGTCGCGCTTTCCAGATGAAGCGTGAGCTCATCGCTAAATGCAAGGAATTGGGTATAGAAATACCTGATGCTCCTGAGGTTAAGCTTGAAGCTGAACCGGAAGATTACGAACGTCTTGAATCCGTTACAGGTGTATTGGCTGAGCCTGACCCCGATAAGCGTGGTCTGAAGCAACTTGCCATCTATGGTGCTAAGGGTGCTTCTGCATACGCACGTCATGCCGCTAACCTTAAGTACGAAGACGATGACGTATATGCTTATATAGAGAAGGTACTTAAAGAGGTTAGTCGTCCTGACATAACTGTCGACGAATTGGTGAAACTTGTACTCTATATGGGTGAGGGTGGTGTGAAAGCTATGGCTCTTCTCGACTCTGCTAATACAGGTACATACGGCAATCCGGAAATAACCAAAGTTGATATAGGTGTACGTAACAATCCTGGTATTCTTATCTCTGGCCACGACTTACGTGACCTTGAGGAACTGCTCGAACAGACAGCCGGAACGGGTGTCGATGTATATACCCACTCCGAGATGCTGCCGGGACAGTATTATCCCTATTTTAAGAAATATCCTCACTTTGCCGGTAACTATGGCAACGCATGGTGGAAGCAGGTTGACGAGTTTGAGACCTTCAACGGCTGTTTCGTATTTACTTCAAACTGTATAGTGCCGCCGCGTAAGAATGCTACTTATACCGACCGTATCTATACTCTTGGTGTTGTAGATATGCCGGGTACTCATCATATCGAGGCTGATGCTGAGGGTCGTCATGACTTTTCTGAGGTGATAGAGAGGGCTAAGAAATGTCCGGCTCCCACAGAGATAGAGAAGGGTGAAATCGTAGGTGGTTTTGCACATCATCAGGTACTTGAATTGGCTCCTAAAGTTATCGAACTTATCAAGAGCGGTAAGATTCGTAAGTTTGTCGTGATGGCTGGTTGCGACGGTCGTTTCCCATCGCGCAGCTATTACACTGAGTTTGCTGAAGCGCTGCCTAAAGACTGTGTAATACTCACCGCTGGCTGTGCCAAGTATCGTTACAACAAACTTCCGCTTGGTGACATCGAGGGTGTGCCACGTGTTCTTGATGCCGGACAGTGTAACGACTCTTATTCACTCGTACGCATAGCTATGGCTCTGCAGGAAGCTTTTGGTCTCAAATCAATCAACGACCTTCCGATAGTCTACAACATAGCATGGTATGAGCAGAAAGCCGTCATCGTGCTTCTTGCACTCCTTTATCTTGGTGTACAGAACATACATACAGGTCCAACTCTGCCTGCCTTCTTCACTCCCGACATACTGAAGGTACTCCAGGAGAAATTCAACATCGGTACCATTTCTACAGTCGAAAACGATATTAAACAGCTTATAGGATAACGAGTAAGGAGCTCTTTATAGATTAACTGCACAGGGTGTTGAAAGTCTTTCAACACCCTGTGCAGTTAATCTATACTCATTTTTTAAAATTCAGTTTGCCGTTTTCGATATAGAGGCCTCGTTCGTATTTGCCGAAAGGTAAACCGTCGGGACGGATACGACAGTTTTCATTATTGTCTGGCGCGCTTACAGCTGTTATACCACACACGTCGCTCATGGATAGACACTGCCGTCGGCCTTGCGACCTCCATAAATCCATATCTTGCTGTCGGTCACCATAGGATCAAATTTCGGAAAGCTGTCGATGTCCACTGTAAAATCATCACGTTTAGCTATCGGCTGTCCGTCTTCGCGCACTTCCACCAAATAATTGGAAGTCGGCGAGATGGCTATAATATCTCCGAGAAAAGAAATATGGAAGTCTGATAACATACCGAGTCCTTCTATAAATATCTGATTGTGCCCGCGTGGTGTTTCTAAAAAGGCTATACGTTTCCTTTTTTTACCAGCAATGGTAACATAATCCACCAGGCTGACCACATCATTTACAACAGGGCTTCGGGTGGTGCTTTAAGGTGATGTAAAATCAGACTGCCAGATAGCCTACCACAATGTATCAATAAAAAATCTGTGTCATTCTGTGTTTCAGTTCCTGTGTCCTTCTGTGTTCCGCTCGTGGGACGTTCCAGCGAGCAAAGCGAGCCCAGTTCCGTGTCGTTTCCATTCCCACAGATAAGGAATTAAGAAACTCTTATTTTTATATCTTCAATATTTGAAGACTGATGAAAATTGGTAGAGGATATTGCATAGATAAAAATCTTGTAAATCCAAGCATCTTTAAATGAAAAGCCGTGGATAAGGAGCAGATTCTTTGGATAGGGAAGATGAAAATTGGGAAATTTTTAGTAATTTTGCACTGCGATTCACAAAGAGTCGTCTGTATATGACACTGACTATCAACTTTATCACGGCATCAGTAATAGCTGTGATACTTGTAAGAAACTGGGGATACCTTGAAAATTGGAAGAGCACAGCTTCCATCTGATGACTTGTAGGCGGACGGCCTATAAGCGGCTCTGCATAGTATTAAATAGCCGCACGACAAATTCCACAAATATCATTTAAACATACTGTTTTTACATCATGAACAATCTTCGATTGCTCACAGGGCTGTTTGCGTCTGTCCTGTTGAGCGGCGGAGTGTGTGCCTACAGTCAGTCGGTCATGACCTTGGAAGAAGTGTTTGCATCGGCAGAGGCTAATAGTGCACAACTCCGTCCATACTTTACGGCCGGTGAAGAAGCGCGTAAAGAGATTGAGGTGGCCAAGAGCGCACGAATGCCTGATATCAATGCGTCGTTGTCGTTGAGTTATATAGGTAACGGATTTACGGTAAAACGTAATTTTTCCGATTATCAGAAGGCGCCTATCCCTCACTTAGGTAATGGTTTGGCTGTATCGGTAAGTCAGCCAGTCTATGCCGGAGGGGCCATAACGGCCGGTATCGAACTTGCCGAACTTAAATCGACCGCTACACGGTTTGCCACAGATTTACAGCGCGACAACATACGCTTTCAACTCACCGGATTTTATCTTGACTTATACAAGTGTGCCAATCAGCGTAAGGTAGTGGAGAATAATCTCGCACAGGCGCGTAAGGTATTGGCTGATATGAATGTTCGTCATGAGCAAGGCATAGTGTTGCGTAACGACATAACTCGTTATGAGTTGCTTGTATCGAATCTCGAACTACAGATTATCAAGCTCGATAATACTCTTGACATTCTTAACCGCAACCTTGTACTTACAGCCGGCCTGCCTGAAGGTACTGTTGTAGTGCCTGATACAACTATTCTTGACCGTTCGTTACCGGTGCAGTCTGAAACTTTGTGGGTAGAAGAGGCTTATGATAATGCTCCAGCAATTAGTCTGGCACGTTCGGAAATAGATATTAACCGTACGGCACAGAAACTCGCTGAGAGCGAGTGTCTACCAAAGATAGGTTTGCAAGCAAGTTGGAATATAGACGGGCCTATTCTCGTTGAGGTACCTCCCATCAATCGCAATCTGAGTTACTGGTATGTTGGGGTAGGGGTGAGCTATAACATATCTTCACTCTATAAAGCCGACAAGACCATAGCCCGCAGCCGTATCGCTACACGTAAAGCCATGGAGCAGCTTGACGCCACACGTGAGGGCATAGAACTCGGTGTTCATGCAGGCTATGTACGCTATCTTGAAGCATACGAAGAATTGAAAACACAGCAGAAGAGTGTTGAATTGGCACGGCGTAACTATAACACCGTATTCACACGCTATACCGAAGATATGGCTCTCATAACTGATATGCTTGACGCCGCTAATGCACAACTTGATGCCGAACAGCGTCTTGTAAATGCTCGTATAGACATAATCTATTACCATTACCAACTCTTATTCACAGCAGGAAAGATATGAATCATCGCAGTAAAAAAATAATATCATATATCGTTACACTTGCAGTAGTGGTGGCTGCCGCTTTTTGGATAGGCAGTAAGTTTCTCCACGGACGTAACGTCGAGTTTACTGATAATGCCCAGATATGTCAGCAGATTGTACCTGTCAATAGTCGTGTGCAGGGATATATAAAGGAGATTCGTTTCAGCGAGTATACCCATGTCAGAAAGGGTGATACACTCGTTATAATTGATGATGCCGATATGCGTTTGCGTGTTGCTCAGGCTAATGCCGATTATCGTAACGCCATGGCCGGACGTGAGGTGGCTGACAGAAGTGTAGGTGTGGCTTCGGCTAATGTGGCCGTTACCGAAGCTTCGATTGCTGAGGCTAAAGTGTTGATGGATATGGCTCATACTGACCTTGAACGCTATAGTAAACTGCTACAGAAAGATGCTGTCACCCGGCAGCAGTATGACGCTGCAAAGACTGACTATGAGGCTAAGAAAGCACGCTATGAAATGTTGGCTCGTCAGCGTTCGGCTACAAGTTCGGTAGTAGCGGAGAGCCGTCAGCGTATATCGCAGAATGATGCCGGTATAGAATTGGCTAAGGCTTTGCTTGAGACCGCCGAACTTAACCTATCATACTGTGTGATAACGGCACCTTGTGACGGTTACACTTCGCGTAAGGAAATACAGGTTGGCCAACTTGTTCAACCTGGCCAGACATTGCTTGATGTAGTTGATGATACGGATGTATGGGTGACGGCTAATTATAAAGAGACCCAGCTGAAGCATATACACCCTGGCAGTGAAGTTGAGGTAAAAGTCGATGCTATACCTGATGTTACCTTCATGGGTAAGGTAGTGGCTATCTCCAAAGCTACGGGTGCTTCACTCTCGATATTGCCGCAGGATAATTCTGCTGGTAATTTTGTGAAAGTGCGTCAGCGCATACCGGTACGTATAGAACTATCTAAGGATAATGCTCCTGCCGATATGAGTTTGTTGCGTGCAGGCATGAATGTAGAATGTGAGGTAAAGTATTGATATGGCCGAACATCATCTGCCACAGGGTCCTTTCGATATACCTGACGTACCTGATTTTATACCACGTAGGTTGAAACCGTGGCTCTTTATCTTTTTCGTACTTATAGTACAGTTTTCGGGCGGTGTATATCTTGCCGCTGCTTCTGATATGGTGGGTACTACGGGGCTTATGCAGCAAGACATACTCATGGCTGGGTATGCCTCACTGATAGGTCTGGCGATAAACTTTGCCGTTATGTTTCGTGTGAAGTTCCGTTTCTCGACACGTACACAGTTACTTGTGTGTGGAGCAGTGCTTATAGCTGCCAACTATATTTGTGCCGTTACGGATAGTGTGCCAGTGCTTGTAGGCACCTGTTTCGTGGCAGGTTGGTTCAGGATGCAGGCTACATTTGCCTGTAACTCTACAATACAACTGTGGCTCACACCAGTACGCGACATGTCTATATTTTTCTGTTACGTATATATAGTTGTTGACAGCGCCATACAGTTGAGTGGCATCGCTACTATTTACACTGCCTTCTATTGGCAGTGGGAATACATGCACTGGATAATGATAGGGCTGTTAGCATTTATGATACTGGTCGTGGCTGTGCTTGTGCGTCCGGTAAGAGCCCCGATGTATATACCCCTGCTCGGTATTGACTGGTTAGGGGGCTTGCTTTGGGCTGGCTTCATGATGTGTTTCACATTCATTTGTGTATATGGAAATTATTTTGATTGGTGGGAAGCACCAGAAATACGTATCGCTACTGTTTTTGGTCTGTTATGTCTCGGTATAAATCTGTGGCGTGCTACTTTCCTTCATCATCCGTACATCTCTTTTCGGGCGCTTACTAACCGTAATGTGATACGTGCTACGCTGCTATATCTCGTATTTTTTACTCTATTGGCTACTGAGCATGTGTTCGAGCACAGTTATGCCGCGCATATACTCGGTTTTGATGAGACAAATCTTATCGACCTTAATTGGTATGTATTTGCCGGTATCATAGTTGGGTGTGCATTTACGTACTTTACTTTTGCTCTGCGTAAATGGCGCTACAAAACCATGACCGCAATAGCCTTCGCTCTGGCTATAGTCTATTTGGCTTATTTTTATTTCTTTATAGATTATGGTGTGGAAAAGGAGATGCTGTTCATTCCATTATTTTTCCGTGGTGCCGCTTCAGTCATTATTTCGATAGTCTATCTGACTTCTATTGTCCAAGGTGGCCTACCATTTATGCAGTTTCCGCAGGCATTGACTGTTAACGGTTTTACCGGTGCCGTTATGGGAGCTGTTTTCGGGCCTGCTGTCATCGGTGAATTACTTTCCCATACAGTTGCTAAAAACGCTTCTCTACTCAGTGCTTCCATTACCGATACAGTACCTTCGCTTACTTATATACCCCTAGGTGAACTCTTCGGTATGGTACAGATGCAAGCACTTGTAGTTTCTATGAAAGAAATCTACGGTTGGCTTCTCATCATAGCTGTTATCTCGCTCACCGTGATTATCGTCAGCTACAGTCCGGTACGACCATGGGCCATCTTCCCGAAATGGCGCACCATCCGTCGTACGGTACGCCGCTTTGTACGCCGTTCCGACCCGGTAGTCTGAAGATAAATTCTATGGAGAAATCATTTTGGGAATTAAAAGATGTTTCGTTAATTTTGCTTGGCAATATAACAGATGCTAATTAAATGACGGAATCATGGGAAAAGTGGTTAAATATGCTATCGGCGAGCAGGATTTCAAGTCTTTGCGTGAGATGAATTTTGTCTATATAGACAAGACTGCATTTATCGAAAAAATAATTGAAGGAGGCAAGTATTATTTTCTTGCCCGTCCTCGCCGATTCGGTAAGAGTCTGTTCCTATCAACCCTCCGTTACTTCTTTGAGGGGAAAAGGGAACTTTTCAAGGGACTTTATATTGATTCCGCTGACTGGGACTGGAAGGCCTATCCTGTGTTAAGGATTGATCTTAACACTAACAGGTTTAGCGAACAGGGCTTGCTTGAACCTGTCCTGAATAACTTGTTCAGGGAGTGGGAGAAAAAATATGAAGTTAGCTATATTGACCAAGACTTTTCCCAAAGATTCCGAAATATCATAGAAGCTGCTCACAGAAAGACCGGAAGACAAGTCGTTATTCTTGTTGATGAGTATGACAAGCCTCTTGTTGGAAATCTCAATAAGATGGAAAATTTTGATTACTACCGTAATCAACTTGCCTCTGTCTACTCTAATTTTAAGAGTAGTGCAGAGCATATACGCTTGGTATTCCTGACAGGAGTCAGTCGTTTCAGTAAACTGAGCGTATTCTCAGACCTCAATAATCTTGCAGACATAACATTTTCTAATGACTTTGCAGATATTTGTGGTATCACTGAGAGTGAAATGCTTGATAATTTACAACCCGGTATCAATAAATTGGCGGAATGTCTGGATATAACTTATGATGAAGCTCTGATTCTTCTTGAGGAAAATTATGATGGCTATCGCTTTGCGGAGAGAGGCAGCGACATATACAATCCCTGGTCACTACTCAACGCAATGAGCGCTTCTAAAATAGATAACTATTGGAATGAAACAGGAGTACCTACAATTGTGATAGAAGCTCTGAAGAGAATTAATGCTGACCTTGAAAAGACTTTTGATAGTTATTGTTCGTCATCAGATCTAAAAGGTTTTGACCTTCTTGATTCTAATCCACGTGCTTTGCTTTATCAGACAGGCTATCTAACCATAAAAGATTATACCCCAAAGGTTAATAGATTCCGTCTTGGGATTCCTAATCGTGAGGCTAACGAAGGGTTAGTTAAAGTGTTGATACCGTCTTATCTTAAATATAACTCTGCAGTGTCAAATGAGTTGATTGATAGTATTGTGATTCACTTTACCTTCGGCCAACCGAATAAGGCTATGAAGGCACTGCAGGCCTATTTCGCAGGTATTGATTACTCTCTCAGGATTGAGAATGAGAACAACTTTCATAACGCTTTCTTTCTTCTTATAGCCCTTATTGGGCTAAATGCTAAGGCAGAGTCGCATACCTCTGATGGACGTATAGATATCGAAGTTATGACTGATGACTATTTATATGTTATTGAGCTAAAGTATAATCACTCGGCCCAGGAAGCCCTGGAGCAAATTGAGCGTAAGCAATATGCCCGACAGTATCTGTCTGATACCCGCAAGATATTTCTAATCGGAGCAACTTTCTCATCACAGACTCGCTGTATCGAAGACTGGTGCATCAAGGAACTTCAATAAACTCTCTAATATTTTAATTTCTTTGAAGTAAGCCACACGTACATAGCTCCCATAACCATAAATATAATACCGCTTGCAAGACGTAAGGATAGTCTAAAATTACTGTCAAGAGCACTGATGACAGTAATGATAAGACCACATATAATGCAGACAATACCACATACAAGTCCAATTTTGATAAATAGCTGCTGGTTATTGATTTTCATCTTAAGTTGCTGTTCAGAAAGATAAAATATAAGAGTTATGGAGGTCGTTTAGATTAATTTTGAGATGTCAAGAGGAGGTCAGTGGATTTCGGGTAAAGATATACTTAATAATTAAGTCCGAAATGCCAAAGGGGAATGATATTGGCATAACCAATTTCTATGTCATCGCGTACTACTATACCATTTGGAGCACCGTCAAGTTGTTTCTTTCCCTTTTTTGCTCCTCCTACTTCAAATATATAATCGGATATACGGAAGTCTGTATTTTTGGCTGCTACGACATCGTTGTTGACACGTGTTTGATTGTAAAAGAATGTCTCACGCACACTCCCTTGATTGGTGTTTTGTCCTTGGAGCGCATACATGAGGTTTGGATTGTCAATAAATATTTTTTCCACCTTGCCGAGACCTCTCAATCCTCCAGTGTCATCTCGCAATTGAGCTATCAAACCGGCTTTTTCTAAGTAGACAAGATAATTGGGAAGATCATTCTTGCTTACGCTCAATTCTACAGTAAGATTACTCATATTGGGTTTATAGGGAGCAGATGACGAGAGGATAGCCAAAAGACGGGCAAGCTTTCTTGATGTGGAAACATTCATGCCTGCATATTGAGGTATGTCTACTTCAAGAGTTTGGGTCATTATCTGTTGAAGTCGAAGTGGATAACCCGGTTGATTACTGAAAGGATAATAACCTTTTTCAAGATATTCCCTGAAATAAGGAAGAGGGTGGAAATCAAGAGGAATTTCTACCTGATGATTAATAATTTCATTGAGGGAGAACACAGGAATATCTATGTTCTTTGACAGTTTAAGATATTCCCTGAAAGATAACCCTGCATAGAAAACATTAATGCTCTACGACTGAGATCGGCTACTCCCTGATGAATATCAAGTACAGAACTTCCTGTGAATATAACTTGAAGATCGGAATGAGTATCATAAATCTGTTTTAACTCGCGCGACCAGCCTTTGTATTTATGTACTTCATCAATGATAAGATGCTTTCCATTATCCTTCACCCACTCGTCAGCAAGTTCAACTAATGTATGATTGTAGAAATAAAAATTGTCAGCAGATACGTATAACCATTGTTCCTTGTCCGGCTGACAGAGAATATGCTGTTTCACCATGGTTGACTTGCCGACGCCACGTGGGCCTACGAGACCTACCATACGGTCCTCCCATATAATCCGATCGTACATATACCTACGGAAAGCTGTTGGGGTCCTTCGTAGTTCTTCCTGCATATATGTGATAAGGTTAAAGTCTACCATGGTCTCTATCTTTATATTTTAAATGCAAATATAGTGTTTTTTACGGACAATCATCATTATTTTTAATGAAATCATCACCCTTAAGGGGATACTTTTTATTTAAAGTGTCCCCTTAAGGGTGATGATCTGGTATTTTTAAGATACCATTGACTACTCTTTAATTATTGAATTTGTTAACTTGAGAAACGGTTGTTAACTTTGGCTTATTATTAAGGACATTATATTATAGTCCTTTACGAAGAGGAATACTTCAATTATATGAAGTAGAAGGATATAATGTCGAATCATATAAGTAGAAAGTTATGGAAATAACATTAAAGGGAGTTGCTCCCGGTATGATAGCTAATAACCTTACTCCCAGTCAACTCATTCATCCCGGTGAGATGATTAAGGATGAGATTGAATATCGTGGCATTTCACAAAAAGAGCTTGCCGCTGAAATAGGTGTACCTGCTTCGGTTCTCAATGCTGTCTTGAATGGTAAAAGAGCAGTAACAACAGAATATGCTTTACTTCTTGAGGCTGCTCTTGGTATTGATGCCGATATTTGGCTAAAGTTGCAGTCTGATTATAATAAACAGGTTGCCAAGTCAGACGCTTCATTTATGGAACGTATTAACCGTATCCGTAAAGTGGCTGCCTTTCTTTGAAGAATTTGTATCTGGAGTAGGGGAGAAGGTTTACTTCTCAAATTTCGGGTATAATCGGAAAGGTTTGCAGGAGGAGGTGTAAGGAGGGTAGAGGATGATGAGGCGATGTCTGGGAGAGAGAAATAGAACCTTAAGGACATATAGTGTGTTAAGATAGTATAATAATATAAAAATTTTATACTATGATGAACTTTAATGGTGGCGTAACACGCTTTTGGTGGATACCTATGCTTACAGGCCTGATTTCAATAGGATTTGGCGTATGGTGTCTGTGTAGTCCTGTAACTTCTGTACCGGTATTGGCCTATATATTTGCTGGCTTGGTCTGTTTGGCTGGTATCTTTAATCTCGTGTATGCAATTATTAACCACCACAAAGCCCATAACTGGGGTTGGTCACTCGCACTTGGTTTGCTTGACCTTGTAGCTGGTGTCTGGTTGTTTACACTTCCAGAAGAAGAATTGGCTGCAACGTTTGTAATAGTCATAGGTATATGGTTGGTATGTATTACTATCAATGCAATATGTGAGACATTCATGTTGAGTTCCGGTTCAGTGCTGTGGACTATTTTCTCCATTCTCCTTCTTGGTGTTACAATATGGTTTGCCTTCCTGCTGCTTTCGTCACCTGTTTCTATGGCTGTGGCTGGCTGGATGTATCTTGGTATATCGCTTATTGCTTTTGGAGTATTCCGTGTTTCTGTTTCAACCCGTATAAGGAAGCTCAATCATATCACCAATGGACGCCTCTGATTGTTAGACGGTGTAGAGAATAATAACTACTGTCCCACTACTTTAGTGCGCTTCGTAATATCATATTACGAAGCGCACTAAAGTAGTGGGACTCGGTAGACTTCGCTTAATTTCCGTTTCTATAATAAATAGACATGTCAATAATATCGTAAAGCTATGGCAATATTCAAACTCGATTATAATATTCTTTGGGATAATATCTGTAATTGGAGTCGTAAGGTAGGTCGGACTACAGCACGGCCTGTACTTCTTATGTGGTATGTGATGGAGAGTAAGGACACTCCACGTGCTGATAAGTGGGCTATATTCACATCTCTGGCATATATCATTCTTCCTCTTAGAGTTCTAAATTTTAAGAAACTTTCTATCATCGGTTGGCTTGATGATGTTGTTTCGCTCACAGTCCTTATACGTAAGATGGTCAACTATGTGACTCCGGAAATGGAATTACGTGCTGATGAGCAGCTCGACAAATGGTTTCCAAAATATACTGAGACTGAAATGATAGAAATGCGAGAAGTTGAGCAGGGATTTATCGAGGGACGGCTTTGAGAACCAGATGTCATATAATTTTGTGACTACATAGACTTTTGAGATTGATATAGTTTGAGATTATCTTATCATTCTCTCCAATCGGTCATAAAACTCCTCATCTTCCCCAATTATGTAGTCGCGTAGCTGTCCATCTGGATCAATTATGATTTTAGTAGGATAGGCAGAGATTGGATAACCGGCTACTGTGCCATCATGCGATTCAGGAGCAGGGGCGAGAAGGTTGATCCACGGTAATTCAAGTTCCTCAACCAATTTACGCCAGGTTGTCTCCTGATCACCGCAGGCTATTGCCACAACTTCCAGATTATCGGAATGTTCAGCATATAATTTTTTCATCTCTTTGAAACCTCTTTTGCAGGGACCGCACCATGATACCCAAAAGTCAAGTACTACCCATTTACCTCTAAGGGAGTTAATGTTAAAAGATTCACCTTCCAAATTTGGAAGTGAAAATTCAGGGGTAGGCGCATTTGTTTGTATACCTTGTTGAAGCATTTGTTGCTGATTGGCGTTACGATTCCCAGTATTGCGCAAGGCACAAGCATTGGTATAGTGTAGGGTATTTTCCGAACCGGCAGGAAGTCTTTGGAAAGCGTAAGGAGCAAAATCGTCTTCAAGCATTGACACAACACGTGTAGCAGTTTCAGGGTCGCTCTCAACCATTATCTTATCAATCAGAGAGTACATTTGTTGAGATAGAGAGTCAAACTCTTGTTCTGTTAACTTATGTCGGCTGATTTTGAACAGTTTGGTTCTTAGCTTAGCAAATTCGTCAATGTGAGGTGTTGAAGTATTAGGTTCAGAACTTGATAAGTCATATTTTATAGGAGTGAGACTATTTACTTTTATATCCACATGCTCTGAGCCCCTCATATAAATAGTGGCAAATTTATAATAGTCACAATTAATTTTATAGACACTTGGTATTGAATCAAGACTTATATGTACAGTTTGATTCTTTACCGGAAAGGCCGTAGTCTTTCCGGTAGCAATAGCTTCTACGTATTCTTTCAAGTATAATGTCGTATCTGTGGGTATAGGTGATACTGTAACATATACTGTATCGGCGATATCTTCACTATCAAAGGTAATGTCAATACCAGGCGCGACGTAAGATGTCTGAGACATTGACCGAGAGGTAGAACATGAAAACAAGCTCCATAACAATATAGCTAAGCATAATCCGCTTATTATCTTGAATTTTCCTAAATTTTTCATAGGTGCAAGTTACTAAAATTTTTTCGAAATAAGCAACCATTGAAAAATTTTTTCGATAAATGAAGATAGGTTATAGTGAATTTGTATGTCTATAGTAATATAGACATGTAAATTAACACGGTAAAGTTGCTTAGGAAAGAATATAACGATAGTTGATAAAATCTGTAAACGTTATTGTGAATGAATATATATGATAAAATATCTAAAATGGCTGATGAATCGGGTACATACGATGAAAAGATGTACCTGATTCTGTCGTCAGATAAATACTCAACCGGAGAGTATCAGAAACGAAGTCTTGGTGAAGGGATGGAGATTGTCAATCAAGTTATATGGGGTTGGTGGAAACCTCGCTTTCTCCTTAATCATAACTTAAAGACTGCTTACGAATGGATGTGGCCTAATGAGCAGCTTGCTATTGTTGAGGCTAAAGATATTGACTGGGAGTCCATGAAAGAGCTTCCGGAAGATGCAATAGTGACACTAAAAACGTACTCCTTTAAATTCCCCTCCTTTATCCGACATTTTAAGAATGGAATTGCTGAAGTGCAATGGCAGCTTATTCCAGATGGTCGCTATTGGATGGATGATGATGGCTTCGGGATGACAAGTGATAATGAACTTAATATCTATGGCTTCATAGATCAGATGGCCAATGTAATATCCCGCTTCCGTTACTATACAGATAAGGAAATCAAAAATCATGTCCTTGAGAGAGTACGTTGTGAAGCAGAAGAAACAATCGCTAAGAGAAACTTTATTACAAAATGAATATTATGACAACGTCAAAAGAACTTTACAAGATGCTTTCAGCCGACTTCAATATTGAAGAAAAATTTGATTTTGATGACCTTGGCGAAGGCATGATGCAAGCCTGGGAGAAAGGCTCCCGTCGGGTCTTTCTCATAAATACAACAGCACAAGATGCTTGGGAACTGCTCACTGCGCACGGTCGATTCTCTTATTGGAATCGTTCTGCTGTAGAGATAGCTGATACATTTGATTTGCCATACAAACCACAACGTAATGCGGTCGAGTTGAGGGCTCCATATTATTTCGGTATTGATAAATTCAAGGATGGGGTTGCCTCCGTCACCTGGTCTCTTCAACGACAGAGCAAATATTCTCCTGATGGAGATGGATTTGATATAAAGCCGGAGATAGAGTTTACGGCTTTCATTAACACGTCGGCCAATATCCTGATTCCCTTTCAGTCTATGGATAATACTCTAAAAGAACTTTATAGGGTGCAGGCAGTTACGATATTAAAAGAGCATATTTCTTATGTCTGCTTATCGGATAAAATGACAATTCCTTTTGAGGAGAATGTCAATTTAGATGCTCACAAAGAAAAACTACTCAAAGTAGTATATGGTATGATGGTGCAGTTTGGTTCATTAGCTGCAAATGCTTATAAAAACGAGAAAAATAGATGTTTCTTTGGAATTTCCACAGCCATAAATCCTACCCCGGAACACCATCTGAGTCTAAGTTTGCTGGCACATAGATCTAAAGGTGATAAATATAAAATTATTCTGCTCACAGCTTTTTTTCAGGATAGTGAAATATCTAAATCATTGAAAATTGTTTTGGATGATTATGATGCAGACAAAATAGAAGATTTCATGAATGCGGAAAGTCAAGTAGAGGTCTTTTATGAGGGGTTTGTTGATATGGCTAAAGAACTCCTTGAGCAATAAATCCGGTATATGATGCTACCATCAGGCAAACTGTTCAGATAGACATATTTCGATGAACGACAAAACGGCTGCAACCTCTATGGGTTGCAGCCGTTTTGGATTAATAATCAGATTTATACCTACATAAAGAGTTGACTACTTATTTTACAACAACTTTTTGTGCTACAGTTTTATATCCGTCAGTCAGTTTGACGATATAAAGACCAGGTGTCAAGTTATTGGCAGTTGCTTGAGTTCCGGATAACGTCCAAACACCTTCAATTTGGTAAGGAGCTCCGACAGAAATATTTCCGTCAATTACTCTCAACTGAGGCTTACCTCCGTTGTCTGTAAGGCTTTTTACAGAGGATTGATTGGGGAAGTCCAATTTACGGGTGTTTTCTACATAACATTGTCCTTCGTCATCTTGGTTATACTGGTTAATGAAAACAAGTATGTCAAGATCCTGCTGTTTCCAGTCCGCATCTATATCCAGAGTGCAAGAGTAATTGAAATTGTAACCATTCCAGTCAATCACATCACCCCAAGCTGAGTTTGCAGTACGCATGGCGTGTTGGTGTATATACTCACCTGTAGCGCCTGCCTGGAATCGCATAGGTATGTTATTCTCTACCACAGCTACGCTTATACGAGTGGGAGTAATATCAGACTCAACTGTACGGCTTCCGGATACGTTTACAGTCAATTTTGAAGTGGTCTCATCGAAATCTGCAACGGCCTCCAGAGAATAAGAAACCGGGCGATTATAAGCCTCTGCAATTTTGTTGTATATCTGCTCCTCAGAGCTGATGCCAAATACAGGTGCGCCGTAGTCAGGAGCATAGCGGTCTACCATAGCTGCCGGGGCGTATGAACCACCACCATAGAGCATAAGATAGCTTTCATCAAACTTGCTTGTCAGGAAGTCGGTGTAGAAACCTGCATGATGACACATTATCATTACGCTACCAGGATGTTCTTCATTGAAGCGGTCTACTGCACCGTAGACTTTTGGAGCTGCGCCCGGACAGTTGCCACACTGTTCAGTAGTAAATTCTTCTACAAGTACTACCTTCTTGAAATTATTGTTAGCAGTGTTGAGCTGAACGCTTTGTGAGTTATTTCCGTTAGCTTCATCGTCACCTTCATCAAGAGCTGAGATGGTGAAATCCATGGTCATTACTTCACCTTCTGGAACATCTATTACCGGAAGTTCAAGGTTTATGTCAACAGACTTACCAGCGCTGAGATTACACTCCACATGAGTGCTTTCGCTTAAAATATCTGGAATTGAATAACTGAGAGTGAAGCCTGTGACAGTAGCAGCTGCATGATTTGTAACACGTAATTTAACATTCAACTTATCACCACTGTAATACACAGGCGGTAATGAAACGTAGTCGAGTTCAAGGTCATACATAGGAAGTTTGTCACCCTTTACTACGCCCTCTACACAGAGGTTACCATACTTGCTCTCAGTCTCCCATTCACCATCATCAAAGCGATAGAAAAGACCGCCGTCTACATAAAAACCGGTACAGGTTATAGCGTAAGCACGGCTTTTTTGGTCAAAAGTATAGCCAATATAGAAAGGCTCGTTATCATTCAACTCATAAGGTGTCTCGAATTGTATTTCGTTCCAGCCCTTTTCAAGCTGTTTGGCTTTAACAGTGCCTTCAGCTATATTCTCTCCATCAAGAGAGGAGCGTAACCATGCTGTCAGAGAAGTGACGTTGAGTTTGGAGGGAAGATAAACTCGAACAGATTCAACACGGTTTCCAATCAGTGACTCGGTCATGCCTGAAGGAATCAGGATACCGGCACTTAGCGTCTTTGCATTGGAAGAAGTAATATCTCCCATATCGCCATTCTCACCACAGCAATAACCGATTTGTATGGACTCTGCCACTTCCTGCCCAAAAGCAGGCAGGAAGAAGCATATCAGAGTGAGAAGATTAATTATCTTTTTTCTCATGAGAAATCAATGTTATTTAACAATAACCTTTACAGAGCGGTCAGCGACTTTTACTACATACATACCTGAAGTGGCAGGTACAGAGATTTCGCCCTGAGTTGTACCGTTATACAGGGTAATACCGCTTATAGAAACGACAGTTACGTTTTCTCCTTCAAGACCAGAAATGATTATCTCATTTTCAGCTGCTACTACCTTTACACCATCGCCACAGATTTGAGCTACACTTGAGCCATTGGGGTCATCAAGCTTGAATTCGTCGAGGTAAATAGTATTACCGTTGTTAGAGATAATGCCGATATGAATACGCAGGTTGTCAGAATTGATGGCTTTGCTTGCCTCAAACTTACGCCATTCAGTAGCTGAACCATCCATCTTAACTGAACCGAGGTTGTAAGTGATGTCATTATCCTGGTCGTAGAGAGCAGCAGTGAGTTCGTCACCATTGTTCTCAGCTGCATCGTTATAATAATAGAACGAGAGAGTAACATTATCATGACCAGCTGTATTTATAACTCCAGTAGTCAGAGTGTCTATGTAAGGAGCATCATATATGAATGAGTAAGGGTTAAACTTAAGACAACCACCTATCTCACTTGCTGACAGTTCAGTGTCAGAGCCGTAACCGCCTACAGGACCAAAGATATTGGTAGATGCAAACATAGTCTTGTTTACTCCATTGTCAAGGCTTTCAAGATAAGGCATCTCATAGATATTGCCGACAATCATGTTGTTTGAATAAGCAGCCTCACTTTCACCCATCTCGTTGTAAGCCATAAGGCCGAACAGGAACCATCTCTGTTTGCCGGTGGTATCATATTTCACACTTGCCTTATGCTCTTTGGTTTCATCCATTAACACCCAATCGCCATTGTCAACATAGCAAGGAGAATATACTAAAGTCTCAGGATCAACATAACCACCATTTACACCGCGTTCACCCGGAGTATCCCATGTCACTACTGCATAACCGTCTTCAAACTCGAAGTGTACATTCTTAGGAGCCAGAGGTACATCGTTGCCAACAAATACAGTGGTTTCGTTTGCAAGACCATTACCGTTTTCGTTTACAAATACTATAGAGTAATTGTTGAAGCCCTGAGTGCTGCTCTCGTGAGTATAAGTATATGTCTTACCGGGTTCAATGTCATCCATAGAGTCAATTAAAGAACCATTGTGGAAGATGTTTACTCCTTCAAGCTCATCAAGTTCTTTGCCATTGAATCTCTGAGTAGGAGCAGTGATAGTAAGAGTTGCTGAGAGAGCGCCCTTTTCACCTGCCACAGCTGTAATTTCACCTGCTGCGGGAGCTTCGTCGCTCATGGCTACTTCAAATTTTATGAAATTCACACTAAGAACGAAGTGTGATTCCGGACTCATGGCGTGAATGCCGATAAAATAAGTGCCTGTAGTAGGTACGCTTATGTATTCTTCTACATTAGAATACTGGCTCTCAAACTCAGTGGGTTCAACTATGGTCTGGGTCATAGCTTTAGAGTCAGGAGCAGTACCTAACTTTATTTCATATTTCTCAAGACGGTCATTCCAACCGTTCTTGAGTTGAGCAGTCAGACAGTAAGCTGTACCGGTTTCCAGATATAATGGTGCAGTGAATAGCCAGTCATCACCATCAACATCGCCGAAACGATAACAAGCCTCTTCTTCACCTATATCCCATGTATTACCGTCACCGTTGGTATCTTCTACAGTCATGAATTCGCAATCCTCATCGCTGAAGTTAGTTTCGTATGGAAGATTTACACCGTCGCCTATGATTAATCCTTGTGTCTCGGCTACACGGCCTTCCATATTTGCAAAGTAAGGTATTACCTGATAATAATACTTAGCTACTTTCTTACTGCTGATTTCATCGGTATAAGAAGTCTCAGTCAAGTTTTCAGCGACTAAAACATTATCCGGCATACGGATTACGTTATAGGTTACTGCTTCAGGATCAAAGTACCCATTGTGTACACCCTGAGTTGGAGCAGACCAAGATATATTTACGCTATATCCATCATTGATGGCTGTAAGATTATTAACATTTGCTGGGGCATCATTACCAAACCAATAAGAGAGCTTAGATGGCATACCGTCACCCATCTCATTAGACAGGACAATTGTGATGTCATGATAGCCTTCTGTTAGTGTAAATGGGTCTGAAGTGATGGTGGCACCAGCATTTACTTTGCCTTGGGCCACTACCTCGTCATCGCAGTTTACGACGTAATCAAGTACAGTGCCTGTAAGGTCTTCATCATCAACGCTTATATCAGCGGCATCAAATGTAACGGTGCCGGTAAGCGTACCCATCGGGAAATTGATAGTAAGATTTGAAGCTGCTGCCGGTGTACCTTCGTCTACAACTACTTGTGCTATGTATGCACCGCCCCAACGTTCATAGTTTCTAAAAGGAGTAATCTTTGTAATCTCGTAGTTGTTCAGGTCAATAGAATAAAGGCCTGCGTCACCGTAGGAATGGAGAAGCCAATAGAAAGTATTTGTCTGAGGGTCAATAACACCTGTACTCTTATAGCCCTGATACTTTTTGTATTCTGCGAGTGGTTCACTAATTTCGCCGGTTTCCTTATTGATGGTAACAAGGCTGCCTTCTCCAGTAAGACCATAAATCACGCCGTTTTTATCAGCGGCAATTGCTGACATACTGGTAGACATTTTTTCATTTAGATACTCTACAGTCAGATTGTCAACATCAAGGATACCCCAAGCGCTTAGATAACCTTTAACTTTGAACACACCATAGATGTTACCTGTAGTAGCGTCATAACACAAATCTGAGGTGAAAAGGTCAGTGCTCAATCCATCGGTAGTGTCAAACAGCACTTCGCCTGTTTCAGCATCGAAAGTAGTGAATGCTGCACCTTTCTGTTGGAAGTACCATCCTTCATCTTCGTCATCCCAAAGCCAATCACCGAGTTTGGAAATAGCGTGAATGACACCATCTACATAGACGGCACCACCTTCCATATTACGTTCATCCGTAAGGAAAACAAATTCTGGCTCAATTCCATCAACAGTAGAAACTGAATAAATGCCATAAGGGAAGGGCGTTTCTTCCCAACTTTCGTTAAAACTCATGGCTGCCCGAAGGTCAACTCCGCCAGGAGCTTTGAACATCGATGCTTCACCGGATTGGGTAGCAGCGTAACCACTGCCAGCGCACAATGCACCAACTACCGTGAAAACAGATAGGAAATTTTTACAATTCATGCGGATATATTTTAGATTAGTCAATATGCATTATTTATACAACTGAGATTGAATAATAAAATCTCTTTGATGCTACACCTATATACTTGTAGAGGGCAAATTAAACTACCGATAAGTTTGTGAGAGGAGAAGTATGGCTTCGGCTGTAAAAGATAGTTCTTTACTTCCATAAATAAACTACTTTTTGTAAATTTGCACCACAAAGATAAATATGGCTCCTTTCCCATACAAATATTATGACCTCGATGTTGAATAAATTGCGCAATACACACCAATTACTATCTTTTTCTATTTTGACACTTTGTGCTTTTCTGTTAATATTTTCTCATAACACGCTATATGCTAAGGCAATAGTACCAGAGCCTATTTTTAGTTCAGTTTCTGTTGAAAATTTATTGGAAAGCTACAAAAAGGGGAAATCTTTAATGACTGAAAACCGTCTTGACAGTGCTCTTCTCTATTTTACTGCTGTAGCACATACTGCGGTACAAGGTAATACCACCGAAGATTCTTTAATGGCAATGAGAGCTTATAACAATTGTGGAATAATAAATTTCTATAATAAAAATTATCAAAGCGCTTATTCTAATTATAAGAAAGCTATTAAAGCGGGTGGTGAAAATAATGCATATTGGATTTATACCAATATTGCTATTATTTTGAATATGTTTGGGGCTTATGATGATGCAGAAAAGATTTTAGTTAAGACATATTATAAAGCCAGAGATCTCTCTGATTGGAATCATCTCACTCATATATATTCCAACCTTATGAACCAGAGTTTCCTGTATGACCGTCTGTCGAATATATCGGATATTATTCAAGATTACGCTGGGCTTGACATGCCTCAAAAAGGTGATACGCCTTTCTTGAGAGAAGTGACAAAAGGTATTATTAAGGCAAAAGAGTTGAAATATAATGATGCTATGCGTTATTTCAAGCAGGCGGAAGCACTAACTGATTCTACCACCCATCCAGACAGAGCCCGGATTGACTGTGCTACATATATTGCCAAAACTTTCACTGATGCAGGTAAATCTGACTCTGCTCTATATTATTTGAATAAGGCACGTGTTTTAGGTTTAGGTGATGGATTAGGAGATCACTTGGTCGATATATATCGTCTTATGGCAGAATCTTACACTGCTATGCATCAACCAGCTAAGGCAAAAGAGTATATGCTATTGCATTATGCTCTTAAAGATTCCATATCCTCTATGAGTGAATTTTCCTCTATCAAAAATCTTGACCTGAATTATGAAGTAGGAAATTATGAGAATAAAATAATGCAGGTCAACAAGGAAAAGGAGCAGAGTCAACGCTATCTATTAGTTATCTCTATAACTATGGTGGTGTTTATTGGTCTTTTTATTATTGTGATTGTACAGAATAGAAAGCTGAGAGCATCTAACAAATCTTTATTTGAAAAGAATGTTGAAATATTGAAAGCGGCTGATGCCGAGAAGGCATTATATTTAGAGACTAAGAATTGTCCTGTTGAGGCTGTTGTGCCAACAGAAGATATGCCTTCCTCAACCAATGAAGAGGTAGTCTCAGAAAGTCATGAAGATAATGTTTCCGACAGTGATACACCGGAAGCAGCTCCACGTCTTACTATTCCTCACTCTGAGCAGATGAGAATAAAGGAGGCCATTGAGAAATTCTTTTACAGTTCAGAAGAGTGGAAAACTGCTGATTTCAGTCTTCCACGCTTATGTGAGATAGTGGAAAGCAATAAGTTATATGTCTCCCAGGTGATTAATGATGTTATGAATACTAACTTTCATTCGCTTCTCAATAGTCATCGCATCAACGAAGCACGTCGCCGTCTGCTTGACGTCAAAAACTATGGTGGTATGACCATAGAGGCTATAGCTGAGTCTTTAGGATATAAATCCAGAAGTAATTTCAGCAAGAATTTTAAGAAATACACGGGCTTAAATCCAAAAGAGTATGTGATTTTCGCTCAACATAATCCCAATGTCAGTCCAGCTTAGTCTGGTCTGACACTGCTTCTTACACAACAGACTTAATATGCCATGGCTATGCGTCTCTTGTGCATTAGCAGACGTGACAATTCTTCTGCTGTCTATTATTTTAACATTGAAGATTAGACTCCCGAAAGTATTTTTGTTTACTTTAGAAGCATAACAATAGTCCCAGCGGTAATGAGTAGGCCACCAATGATAGTTTTGGTGGTTAGAGGTTCTTTTAGTATGAAGAACGCTAATAGAATTGTAATAACCACACTCAATTTATCAATTGGCGCTACACGTGAAACATCGCCGGTCTGCAATGCTTTAAAGTAGAATAGCCAAGACAGACCGGTAGCTACTCCTGAAAGGATTAGAAATATCCATGTCCCTGATGGAATATGTTTTATAGGGGAGATTCCTTTTGAGAATATTACGATACCCCATGTAAGAAATAAAATAACAGTTGTTCTTATGGCAGTAGCAAGGTTGCTATCTACATCCCTAACTCCAATCTTGGCAAAGATTGCTGTAAGAGCAGCAAATAGGGCTGAAAGTAAAGCATATAATTTCCACATGATTATTGAAGAGGTAAGATTATTGTGAAGGTACAGCCTTCGATTGCTAAGTTGGAGGCTGTGATACAACCTTTATGAAGAAGCAGGGTATTCATTGATTTCTGGGTTATTAAATTGATTAATATTTTTTAACAGTTTAATCTCGTCTTTTTCGGGGATTTTAAGTCTTTACAGTGGACAGCATTATTTGACAAGTGAAGAAAACGCTCGACATAAAGACACGGCAGACTCTTGGTGAGGTTATAGAGAACAACCTCAATTACCTTGTCCGGTTTGCAACCATACGCATAGGTAACAAAGCGGATGCCGAAGATGTTGTGCATGAAGCAGTCCGAAGAATTTTGGAAACCGATGTATCCAAAATCAAAAAGGATAACCTTAAAATGTATTTATTCCGAATTGTCTATAATCTTTGTGTAGATTACGGAATAGTTCTTCAGGAACTGCGACCTGTGAGGGAGGAAGATAATGAAATTGAAGCTCCTACTACTGATGAAGATTTAGATTATGAGGAGATAGAACGTCTTAACAATCTTCTTGAACTTCTACCCGAGAGAGAGGCAGAAGTGATAAGAATGAATATAATAGATGAACTCTCTTTTATAGAAATAAGTCAGATACTTTCAACTCCTCCTTCAACAATCAAATCCCGATTCAAATCCGGGATAAAGAAATTAAGAAAACAGTATTTCAAAAATCAATAGTCATGGAAGATTATAAAGACATAAAGGATATGCTCAAACTTCGCCGTGACTTTACAGCTTCTCAAGAGTTGCGGACCCAAATTAATTTAACTCTTGATGAACATACACGGACAACACAATCAAAAAAATGGCTATGGGGTATAGGTGCTTCTTGTGTTGCCGCTGCTATTTTGATATTGATTCTGATACCTTCCGGAGTGTCAGCTAAAGAACTTCTCGCACAGACTATTAATTCGCTCCTAAACTCCGGTGGGGTAGAGATGACTGTTGAGATCAGAACGCGTCCGATGGAGAATTTCAGGTATATAAATCTGAACGATAACTTTATTGAACATCATATTTCAGTGGCTAAGACTGACTCAATCTGCACATGGAGAGTCGACAAAGGTGACCGGACAGCTGCTGGCGACAACAAGGTAATATATAATTGGATTGAACAATATAACATAGGCTGGAGTAGCGAAGAAGTCAATACTGAAGATGTATTGGGAGAAATGGCAATATTGTTGACGCCTGAAAAAATACTTGAAAACGAATTAGATAACTATATAAATGAGTCAGGTGGTATATACTCAGTCTCAAAAAAGAACGATGATTTAATTCTTACTGTAAATTATAAACCAAAGGGTAATTTCAGTAATCCTTATAAGCTCAATACTTCTATTGCAGAGTCTGAAAATATACGTAGATACATCATAGACTCAACTACCAAGCATCTTAAGTCCGCTTCGGTGAGCATAGTCAACGGAGATAGAGAAACAGAAGTGTTGAGAATTACAGAAATAAATTACGGTAAACCCAAATTAGATCTTATGGAGTTGCCAAAGAATGTGAAATTCATTGAAATGTCAAATTCAACACTTCAAGGTATCATGGTTCCTACGGCCACGGAAGCTGCTTCTGCATTTCTTAATGCTCTGGAATTTTGGAATGATTCTATTCTTAACATCTCTATTGATGAAAATATGAGGCTTACCATATTGGAACCGGATCTAAAAGGGGCGGTGTTGAAATCTGTCGGCAAGTCTTTCATTTCCGGTAATGAGGAGACATCTTTTGTTCCATACGTTTTGAGACTACCTGACGGAACATATAAACGCCACAATCTCGCACTCCATAAAACTCATAAAGGAGGATGGGTTATTGTAGGAGGCTTATGAGTATAAAATAACTTAATTCCATAAATTAATGTCATTAAAGTATTTAATGGTAGGGCTTACACTCTGCCTCACCTCTCACATGCTTTTCGGAGCCTCTGGGTTTATTAAAGGCATCATAGAAGATGAAACCGGTAGACCTATGGAGTTTGCCAATGTGACCTTGTTGGCTTTAGCTGATTCCACACTTATAGATGGAACTGTTACAGACATGGAAGGAAACTTCACTCTCTCAGAAACGCCAACCCTCTCTTTTCTTCGTATTTCAGCATTGGGTTATGAAGATATGGAAATTAGCAATCCGCATGGTAATCTTGGATTTATACCTCTTACACCCTCCACATTTGAACTTGGGGAAGTAGTTGTAAGAGGTAGCAGTTCAGTCACTAAGTTGAAGAATAACGGTTTGCAAGTTACTATTTCAGGAACTTATCTTGAAAATACAGGTACTGCACTTGATGTCCTTGGAAAAATGCCGTTTGTAGCAAAAAATGGGTCAACCCTTGAGGTACTTGGCAAAGGTGCTCCTATAGTGTTTATCAACGGCAGACAGGTTCGTGATCAGTCTGAACTTGCTCAGCTGTTATCAGCCGACATTAAAACTGTAGATATCGTGACTTCTCCGGGAGCGCGTTATGACTCTTCGGTCAATGCAGTAATTCGCATTACTACGATTGCTCCTATTGGAGATGGTTTCTCTTTCAATGACCGAACTACAATAGGGTACAAGCACTATGCCTATCTCTTTGAACAGGTCAACCTCAATTATCGTAAAAATGGCTTCGACCTTTTCGGCATGTTGAATTATGAAAACTATCGGGAACAATCGCGGGTAGAGAACAACTCCACACTTTATCTTAAATCGGGAACCGTCAACCAAAGTAGCAGTAGCAGAGACTTTTCCAAATATCCAGTTTATGAGGGTAAGATTGGACTCAACTATAACTCAGGAAACCAATATGTGGGTTTCTACTATGACTTTGGGTATCGTCCAGTAACCGGGAACAGTTCATCATTTACCTCACGTCACCTTAATTCTGTTCTTGAAGATGAGCTGACTTATAACGGAAAGAACAATAGGCAGAACAGACAACATCTATTAAGCGCATACTATACAGGTTCATTAGGCAAGTGGCAGCTGACGGCAAACTTCGATGCAATGTGGCAGCTCAACGACCTATCAACTGATGAAATCGAAATTTCAGCCTTTAATCCGGAAAGGATATTTACAACCAATAATGATGTTTCTAACCGGTTACTCGCAGAAAACCTTACAGCTTCTTTTCCGGTATGGAAAGGCTCTTTGCAGTTCGGTACCGAGATTAGCGACATTCATCGCTGGGATCGTTATTTATCGGATGTTAATTTTATTGAGGATACTGATACGAAAATTCAAGAAACAACCTCGGCCTTGTTTACTGAATTGTCTCAGACATTCGGAAAGGTTGCCTTATCAGTTGGGTTGAGATGGGAATATACCGATTCCAGATATTATCTCTGGGATGAGAAAAAAGATGACCAGAGCCGTAAGTATCACAACCTTGCTCCTAATGCAGCGTTATCTTTCCCGATTGGGAATGTCTCTGCAAATATTGCATACGTCCGGAAGACGACTCGACCTGCTTTTGAACAACTGAGAAGCGCAATCAGGTATCTTGACCGATATAGTTATGAAACGGGCAATCCTAATCTGAAACCTATCTATAGAGACTATCTTACGTTGGTTGGCTCATGGCGGGATTTAATTATTGAATTAAGCTGGTATTCGACTAAGAATTATTTTATGTGGCAGACCACATCATATCCAGGCTCGCCGGAAACTACGCTACTGAGAATGGAGAACATGCCGAGATACAATACATACGAAGTTTTTGCTAACTATTCACCAAGTTTCTTTTCTATTTGGAGGCCGACATTCATGGCAGGTGTAATAGGGCAGGATTTCAATCTCGTACATAACGGTACTGAAATGAAACTAAACAAACCTTTAGGAATTTTTAGATTCAATAATGCTATACATCTGCCTTGGGATATATGGCTCAATGTTGATTTTTCGGCGCAGACATCTGGCAATGGAGACAATGTGTATATAAAAAGTCGTTGGAATTGTGACTTGGGATTGTATAAATCCTTTTCCAATGATCAGTGGAGTATAAAACTACAGCTCAATGATGTATTTAATACATATCGTCAAGAGTTTACTAGTTATGATGCGCTTACAGCGATACAAGTAAATAAGATATATGATACGCGAGATTTATCTCTCACTATCAGATACAATTTCAATGCAGCTCATTCACGCTTCAAAGGCCACGGTGCAGCAAATTCCGAAAAGAACAGATTTTGAAAACAGTATAATCATGCAGGAATGGAAGTTCTTGGCCGTGAGGCCAGGGCTTTCAGCTGCTATTATATCAGTTTTCAGAATCTAATTCTAAGAATAATTAATAATTAAAGTAGTATATGATTAAGGCAAATAGAAAAACTATTGAAAACTCTTTTTGGAGAGAGGTATGCGAAAGATATGGGAAGCGGAAACATTTTTTCCCTGGAGATTATTTCGTACATTCGGGTGTGCTAATGAGTTCTGTTGGCTGGATTATGTCTGGAGCTTTCAAGTATTCCTTACCTGTTTCTGACGGAAGCGATAAAACAATAGGATTTGTAACTTCCAATTCAATATTGGCTGACTATGGAAGTGTTATGCAAGCAAGAAAGATGCAAACTGATATAATCGCTATTGAAGATTCTGAAGTAATCATCGCACCGTCCAAGGCTATGTATGATTGGCTGATGGGTGATCCAACTTTACATATACATTTTATTCAGCTTATGTTTGAACAACTGTATGACACTTTCATTAAAAGTAAAAGTGATACCCTTGAATAACGTTATCTATCCTTACTTAATAGCTATATACACAAGTAGGAATTGACTCTATGAAATGTTAGAGGCTGATTTACGGTATTCACGGGGTGAAATACCCTTATGCTTTGTGAAGAATTTGCAGAAACTCGCAGGATTCGCAAAGTTAAGCTGCTCAGCTATGATGGCTATTGGGATATCTGTTGTCAACAGAAGATGGGTTGCTTCCATAAGGAGCAGGCGATTAATGTGATTTTTTACCGTTCGTCCGGAAATTTGCTTGACAATACGTGAAAGATAGATTGTTGTGACTGTTAGCGCCGAGGCGTAAAAAGAAATTTCATGTTGGGTTATAAAATGTGCGGTTAACAATTTGAGGAATTTTAGATACATATCGATTATATGGCCACTTGCATCTGAACTCTTCTTAAACCGTCTTTCTACATTAAGAAGGTCAAGCATAAAAAGCGAATATAACGAAGAAAGACATTCGTTCTTAAATTGATGCTCACTATGAATGTAAGCCATGATTTCACGTAATCGATTCTCTATCCAACTTGCCTCGTCATCCGATAGCGGGAGTTTGTTTTCAGCACATATTAGATTCGGAAAATAGGAGGCGCAAATCACGTTGCGTACAAATGGTATTTTGTAGGTGGCAGATTCATCTTCCAGAAGAGTCAATGCCAAATAGTCATCAGAAACCGACAAGGTTCGCACCAACATTCCGGGAGTGGTGATGAAGAAGTCATTCTTTGTTAAAAATATCTTTTTCCCATTATATGAGAGAGTCTGTGTGCCTGATAGAATGAGTGAATATGAAAAACATGATACACTTTCTGTGAGTTGTCTATTAAGTAAAGCTCCTCGAGCGTCAAATACCTCGCAGGCCATGCCACATTCCGTTGGCAATGGTTTAAGCATTATTTTTAAGTAAACGTCTGAGAGTTTTAACATAGTGGCTGTCAGTTAAGTTATATTTGAAACAAATTTAGAATATGTTTTGTTTTGGATAAGTTTTGGATTGTAATTGACAAAACTCATTATAGAATGGACGCGTTATAATAGCAAAATCGAAATGAAAATCAAAATCTAAAAAGAATTATGAATAAAGAAAAATCAATCGAAGCTTTGCAGTTCTTTACTACAGCCCTCTCAAATGGAGCTTTTGTACATAAGGTACAGGGCCAGATGCTTAAATCAGCAGGATTCACCAAACTTGGTGACAAATACCTGGGTCATTACGATGAGGAGATGGAATGGGTGACTAAATTTATTGACCGTATCCTTGATCTAGGTGGAGAGGTGAAAGTGGAAGAGCGTCCCGCAGCTACGTTGGTTTCTGACCCAGTGGCATACGTAAAATGCGACCTGCAGCGTCAGACTGAAGGTCTTGAACTGCTCCGCAAGTGCGTGGCAGAAGTTCACGACGATCCTACCACCTATGACCTTCTTAAAGCTTATCTCAAAGATGAGGAAGATGATCTCTATTGGAGTGAGAACGCAGTAGAGCTGATTAACAAACTTGGCGAACAGAACTGGCTCCTCACTCAACTTTAAAACTCTATAAACTTATAAAATGGACTGCAATTTCATTTAATGAGATTGCAGTTTTTTGTTTGGAGATACTCTTCAATCTCTTTGCCAACTTTACTCTCAATTTCGTTATGCGTGGTGTGTCCTGTGGCTATACTTAAATTTTAGTAACTGAAATTAATTCTAATCAGTCTACTTTTCCACTCGATTTGTTCCTGTTGGGAATTGGTGATGACAAGGAGGTTGTCGCAGGGGAGTTCTTCGGAGGCTTCGACGAGAGGTCGAGTTCGTGTTTACGGGTTTTCTGGGATTGTAAAGATAGCCGAGCATAGTAGGAGGGGGATGTCAAGCGTGACAATGAGAGCATTTTCCTAATAAACAGTTTTATACTTCTTGCAAAAGTTGGGAAATGTTCGTAATTTTACGATTTAAAAGTTCAATTTAGAACACTTTTCAATATAATGAATATTACTAAAGTATTGTATGGCTCACCTTGGGCCCTTATGCTTGCTATTGTCGCCTTCTGCTTTACTGCCTCCATATTCTCAGCGATTATAGGCTCATATCCGGTTCTGGGGAGCAGACTGAACATCTGTCAACAATCGGAGTCGGAGGCATCCTCAATGACAATCCTATTCACATTTATTATGGTTAAAAGTGTAATCTTCAAATAAGGTACATCTTTTCGGACTTTAATAGCACATTTCATGATTATAATGATACACTTCGGGACAAAGTCATAACTAATACAACTTTCTGATTATCTATATGTTTAATCAATAAAAACAAAATTGCTATGAATACCGAAGAATTACGAAAGTATTGCCTTTCACTGCCGGATGCAGTTGAAGACCAACCGT
>CAYNUE010000038.1:0-32060 GCA_964400325.1 uncultured Sangeribacter sp.
AAATAACACCGCGGGGTGGAGCAGTGGTAGCTCGTTGGGCTCATAACCCAAAGGCCGTAGGTTCGAGTCCTACCCCCGCCACGAATGAAGCAGCTAACTGTTTGATTATCAACAAGTTAGCTGCTTTCTTTGTAAATTGTAGTAGACGCGAAGTAGACGCAAAAATATTCACCGACATTCTTTTGCTCGTCTTGAGCTACAAAGAATGTAAAAAAATGTGTCCGAGAAACCGACAAACATCTATTTCCAAACTATTAGGGTACACTTTACCCACCTACCATAGCACAGGCCAAAAAAAATATGTTGACTTTTACGCCGTAGACCCTGCTACTGGCGAGCTGCGCCGAAAAAAATACCATGTTGATAGCGCCAAGACTGTACGTGACCAAAAGCGCATGGCCGCAATTCTGATTGAGACACTCACAAAAAAATTAACTTCAGGGTGGAATCCCTGGGCGACTGCTGAGAGCAGTCGAAGTTATACAGAGATTGCGGAGGTTCTGAGTCGTTATCATGCCTATGTCGACAAAATGGATCGTGTCCGCACACGCTATGATTATAAGTCGAAGGCCAGAATCCTGGCTGAGTACAATGAGAGCCGCAAAATTCCAATCCGCTACGTTTATCAATTCGATCGCTCCTTCATCAACGATTTTCTTGACTGGGTACTACTCGATCGTGGTGCATCTGCGCGAACCCGGAACAACTATGCACTCTGGTGTTCCTCTTTCTGTGAATTTTTGAAAGAACGGAAATATCTTCAAGAAAATCCCGCGACCGGAATTGCCAAGCTGCGCGAGACTCCGAAAAAGCGCCAGCCACTTAATACGACACAGCTTGCTACCCTGCGACGACATCTCGGAGAAACAGACCGTGCCTTTCTTTTGGCCTGTCTGATGGAATATTATACATTTATCCGCCCAGCCGAACTTTCGGCCCTGAAAGTCGGAGACATCAATATCAAAGAGATGCGTGTTTTCATCTCCGGGACTATCAGTAAAAACCGACGTGACCTCAATGTTGGGCTAAACCGTGCCATAGTCGAATTAATGCTTGAATTAGGGCACCTCAGTGCTCCGACAAACTATTATCTTTTCGGGAAAAGTTTCCGTCCTGCTGCTAAAAAGGAGAAGGCAGACCAGTTTGGCGCAAGATGGGCAGCCATGCGGCAGGAATTAGGTTGGGGCGATGAATTGCAATTTTATAGTCTCAAAGACTCCGGTATTCGAGACTTGGCTAATAGTGAAGGTATAGTCATAGCCCGAGATCAAGCCAGGCACAGTGATATATCTACTACAAATAAATATCTGCAGGGGCATGACAGCGCTGTACATAAAGAGGTCACAAAATTCAGAGGAGAGCTTTAAAATGGGTAGAACTCTCCCATCATGAGCCGTGAGAACCCGAGAGTAGTAACTTCTACCGACAATTTTTCGCATACATACAACTTTCCACGAATAGCAAAAATAGCCCTAGGGTCCGGTAGAGTATCTGACAGAAATGAAATTGTCAGCTTACGTGTAGGATCGATAATCGGAGCCTTGGAATAAGGCATGTTATCTATCTGATTAATCCTGAGATTAAAAGCCTTGTCAGGCGCATGTACTATTGACCATCCGTCTACGATGCAAAAAGGCATTGTCCATGGCATGTACGGAACCTTCTCCATTTGTGTATATCCTATCCAAAAAGCTACAGAAATATTCGAGTAGTACTGAGGCTGCTCCTTCTTGCCAGCCTTAATTGTCGAAAACGACGACGTCTGGTATTTACGGATTGACTCCTCCCGTTCCTTCCCTATTCCAATCTCAGCGGCTGTAGCTGAATTGTCATTTACAGCCGCTGAAGAAGGATTGTTGAACACGCACAAAGAATCGCCCATATCGATAGCAGCAGGCACAAACTTCATATCGATAAAATCGGCATTTTCATCAGAATCAATCACCTTTGGACCGAACTGATTTACTGGCATAAGGCTATGAGTCCAGCGACCGGCTGCATTATCTGCAAATTTGAATATGAAATGGCAATCGATGTCACGAGCATACAAGAGTTTGTTACTTTCACCCCTGACATTCCCGAGTTTCTCACCAAGCCATTTGTTAGCCTCTATCAATTGAGCGACTGAATCATAATTAATAATCGACTCATGCTTCAAGTCCACATACCACTGACAATCATAAAAATCTCCTATATGTGAGGAATGAGAGAACTTCATATTCCTCATAGGCAGGAAGTCGGCCGATTTTTCCTCCGGGTCATATTCTCTTGAAAAGTCATCGACCACCTCATTTACAACTACCGTATCTAATTCACTAGCCACTGAATCGAAAAACCGGAATGAAACAGACTTTGCAGCATGATCGAAATCAAAATATCCACGCAGTAGATATTCGAGTTGGGAAAAGAACTCCTTGACGGACCAATGTGGAAGAGCAGCCGCAACATTTTTAATACCCCATGAAGCAGGAAGTGCATTAGTTATAATAAGGTGTCTGAGCGACGAAGTTTCCCACTCTGACAAATTAAAAGTATATCCTATGACATTTAGGATACGCTTAGTCAATGTCAGAAGATACGGCATCCAAGAAATTTGCAGTGTATCTTCATGCCATATCCACGTATGACCCGAAAGTAGTGCCCGGTTATTGATTATCCCTGAAGTATTATTGACCCATGGGAGAGCCACCGCTGGCAGCTCAGCCTTGCTCTGGACATCGATACTGCTCCAAGCCGAAGCACAAGAAATTGCTGCAGAAGAAGGATAGACACCCAGCTCCAGCTCATTTATATATATGTCATCGAGTCCAAAATAAAAATTATCGGCACTTCGGCCTTCAAGGAATTGCAAAGAAAGAGACTCTGCCGATGACTCCAGTACAGCGACACAACCTTTAAGCACTCGTACTCCGACGTGAAGCTCAGCATAAAAAAACAACCGTGACAAATCCATATCCGGTCTAATCGCCGAGCCAAAAATCGACATAATTTCCCTCGATGACTTAATCGGCACATCAAAATCCAGTGAAAAACCATCTGCATCCGAGAACAGACGATTTTCAATCACAAAATCAAATGCCAGATCATTCGGAAGAGCGACAGAAACACCTTCAACAAATAGAGCAATCATGCAGAATTACGATTTTTATTCCTTGATTTATTTAATATGATTCGGTCATATTTATCCCAAGCCCGCTTAATACCGTGTTTGCCCGCTATTGTATTCACAGTAACGAACGGCTCATCGAGGCGCTCAGACAGCTTATCCAAAACCCTTATGAGAGGTAATGCCCCCATATTCTCACGCTCTGAGCGCATAACTGATCCACCATGTCCGACTCTCATTCCCTGCATACCAAGACGAGCGAAAGCTAACTGAGCAGAAGCGACTTCAGAAGCTACACCCACCGGCAGCGAAGCCATCGAATTATTAGCCCTTGCCCATTCCAGGGCATTGATTAATGGTCTTGCTACCGGATTGTTGACAAGCTCAGCCGGTGCTACCCACTCGCCAGCATGGACGACACCGACAACGTCATCAGGCTTTCCAGCCGGAGTAAAACCACCCTTTTTATAACCAGATGCAGCAGCGGCTTGCCGTTGTTTCTCAAGCACTGCAATCTGCACAGCGCCCTGTGCCGCAGCCAAGCCGGCAGCAATCGGAGCAAGTATAAGACCGGCCATACCGCCAACCTGCAGAGCGGCACCATAAGCAGCCACCGCATTAGCAGCAGTCTGTGCCAAAGTAGTAAACAGTTGCATTTTGAACTGCTTTTCCGCTGCCTCCGATTTCATGGCCGCAATTTCATCTGCCTTCTCCTGCTCGAGTCGAGCTGTAAGATACTTATTACCCTGAGCCAATTCGATTTCTCTATCATATCGTTTGTTTATTGACTCCATTTGTATCTGCATATTAGCCGACGTGAGCTCGGTGACAGACTGAGATACAGACGCAATCAAAGCCGCAGTCATTGACACAGCCCCAGAAAGAGTAGAGCAAAGATCCCCGTTCCCTGACTTTACCGCCTCCGAGAAGCGCTGCCATGCGTCAAGCATTGACATAAACTGCTTAGACCACTCCGAGCCTACCTCCTTAGTCGGTTCAATCAAAGCAGCCGAGAGATTTGACTTTATTACTGCAAGCCTCATTTCATACTCCTCGCTACTGATCATTCCAGCTGATAAAGCCTCATCGAGCAACTTCTTTTCCTGTTCAAACTCTTTTTGCGCCTTCTGTGCTACCGATTCCATAGCGCCCGGGAGTTGTTTTTTATAATTCTCCTTAGCCTTAGACAGCCATTCATCAAACTGAGTCTGTGAAATCTCCCCTTGTTTCAGAAGATAAGACATTACATCCTTCTCAGCTTTAAGTTTATCTTCCGCCGCCAACCTATCATATTCCCGAGACAGTTCTCGAACCTTTTCCGCCAAATCCTTACGTCTGTTAAATATATACTCGTTGTCAGCATCTATAAGCTGTTTTTGCAAATCCGCATACTCCTTAGAGCCTTTATCATAGAGTTCCATAAGATCATTTAACTTCGACACCTTAAGTTCAAAAAGCTCCTCTTCAAGCCTCCTGCGTCGTTGAAAAGACGGCTTCTCAATCAGCTCAAACTCACGTGTAATGCTCAACTCCTTATCCTTATACTGAGCCTCAATTGCCTCCCTTGAAAGTGACAGAATCTGATTTGTATAAGCCGCCTCTTTCTCAGCCTTCTTCATTCTGAGGCTTGCTGCATCCTGGTCATCAGCGATACCATAACGATCATACACCTCCAGAGCCTTATTGAAATAGCTTATTTCATTCTCCTTACGCTGCTGCATAAGAGATAAATAATCAATCTCACCGACAGAGCGCATAGCAATCAGCTCTGCCTCCCTGTCAAGCATGTCTGCCTTGACACTCTCCAGTTCTTCCTTAAACTCCTTCTTTGCCTTTATTGCCGCTGCCCTGGCCTCCTTAGCAGCCTGTATTCTCTCTTCTTTGGTTAATGGTGAATCATCGTTATCTGTAACCTTGAATTCCGTGTTATCGGGAGATTCTTTTACAATCGGCATAAACCCATTGACACGCATCTCTATTATAATTGCCTCCTTAACCGCTTCAGCCTGTTCAGTGGTCAGATAACGTCCAGCTTCCTGTTCTTGTGCCAGTCTCTGCTGTTTATGTGCCTTATACTCCTTCTCCATTCCCTGAGCGACCACTAAGGGAATCACGTGAGTAAACTTACGTTCTGGCAGAAATTCCTCAGGCAACTTGACACGACCACCACCTGATGCAATAGTCTTATCGATTGACGCCAGATAACCTTCGAGTTGTTGCTGAGTGTACTTTCCCTGTTCCGCCTTACCGATAGCATTAATTCGTGTTACCTCCTTATCCTTAACACCATAATTTGCCAAAATGCGCGACATAATCACTTCCGGGCTATCGACGTTAGCAAACGAAATCCCCAATTTAGCAGCCAGAATCTGACCACCATTAAGAGCCTTTCCCTTTTTGTTATCCAACGTCGGTTTGCCCGCAGACAACGATTTTACAAGATCAGCAGTACCTGACAGAGGTCTACCAGTTGATACAGACTCAGCGGCAGCCGCAAGTACGATTGCCACCTGTTTTTCTGTAGCCCCATAAGACTTCATAGCTGTCTCGAGTAGCTTTAGATTATCCGCAGAGTGTTGTACATATTCATCCTCGATTTGTTGTGTTGCATTAGCCAGCGCCTTTTGGCGAGCCATACGCGCAATTGCCTTAGTCAAGACATTATAAGCAGAAGCCAGATTGATGATTTCTCCCTGTTCATTGACCAAACCACCAAGATACTGTCCATACTGACTGATAAGTGACTGACGTGCCTTCTCGTATGCCTCAGTCCCCTTCTTTGCCCCCTCCAATGTACCGAATAATTTATCGAGAGCCAATCGTTCCTTGACAGACTCCTCAGTCCACAGTTTCGATGACCTGACAACTTTCTGCACTCGAGCTTCAAAATCATTCAATCTCTCGACAAGTTTTATGACTGCCACAGAAATCGCAGCCACAGCAGCGGCCGCTGCCAGTCCCACTCCCGAAAAAGCTATAGACGACCTAAAGAGTCTCATGGCCGCTGATGCCTTCAGGACATTACCAGTCATCAATGCCGTAGCAGCTGAAGACAGCAGGACCATGCCACGCCATGCTGCCAGCGCCACACGAGCAGCAACGGAGGCCACCGCCTTAGCTTTTGTCGCTATAGCAGCCGCCTTAACTGCCACAGTATAACCAGCCACGGCAGAAGCCGTGACTATGATTTCACGGCGATAATTAATAGCAAAATCAACCACCATCATCATCACCTTAACGAGTGCCGAAGTCGAAGTGATTGTAAACCTCATGACCGGCTGAAGTTTTTCACCCAACGCAATCGCGACCTCTGCGAAACTCTTCTTTGCCTTCTCCAATCCCGCCTGGACCGTATTATTCTGGATATTGAACTCCTTTGTAACTGAAATAGCCTCATCAAAAGCCTTATTAGCTAGCACCTGTTTATCCTTGATCTCCTGCACATTATTTGCAAGAGTAGAAAGAGCAGCCACAGCACGCGAACCGGTCTCTCCCATATCCTTAAACATCGGCGCCAGTTTATCCATGCCCCCTGACTTATTAAGAGTATCAAGAAAAAGAAGGAAAGCCGAGTTAACATCCTCACGCAGTAATTTAGCGAACGACTTAGCCTCAAGACCGGCGACCCTTGCATATTTCCTGGATTCTTGGTACAGACGGGTGATAACCTGAGCCACTGCCGTAGCCGACGCTTCCAGAGGCTGATTTTTTGAGTCAAGCACAGCGGCATACGCCATAAGCTGCTGTACTGTAAGGCGAGCCTGCGCACCTACGCCACCCATACGAGAGGTCCATTGAGCGATATAATTAGTAGATGCGGAGCAACTCATTGAAAGCTCATTAAGCGTAGAACCCACCGAAAGCAAAGCCTTCTCGGTCCCCAATCTCTTTTCATCACCAAAAATATCAGTCAGTTTCGACATTGTAAGAGTAGCGCCCTCACCGAGATCATGAAGAGCAACATTAATCTGGTAAGCAGCACGAACATACTCCTCTACAGTTTGCCTTGAAGACTTACCCAATCGTCCAGCCTCCTGAGCCAACTTATTAAGTTCCTCACGAGCCGTGCGGGTATCATACTGTTTAAAGGCCTCATTCATCTTCCTGGTCTCCTCCACTGTCATGCCTGTGTACTTACGCACATTAGCTTCCTCCTGTTCCATATCAGCGTATTTTACTACTGACATACGTGTAGCAGCGACAATACCAGCCACAGAAGCAGCAGCCGTCATAGCCACATTAGCCCACTTATCAAATCCGGAACGAATACGATTGACCCACGATTGCGACTGAGCCATTTCAGCATTTACTCTGGACAACTCAGCCTGCACGCGCTGAATCATCTGTACATGCTCACGCCATACAGCTGTACCACGCGGTATGTTATTGAGCTGCTTACGCAACATTGTCAGGGTAGCCTTAAGTTCCTTGGGAGTTGCCCTATCAAGACGCCCCATCACATCCGCGACCCCCTGAGTCTGCGATTGCATCTGACGCATCAATGCATTAACGCCATTAATCTGACGCTGTAACTCCCTCATAGCCTTAGCGTCCCCACGAGTTGTTGCAGCCGCCAGCTTCTTTTCAAGATCCTGCGCCTGGGCCTTGAGATTATTGAGCATATTAGCAGCCTGACGCCCATTGATATTGAGCGTGATAGATGTTGAATTCCTGTAACTCCTTGCCATACGTCAAATCTACGTGTCATTTTGGAGTAGGCAAAAGACAAAAACACTTAAAAAACTGTATCAGCGCGAAGCACCTTTGCGGAGCCACGCGGAGCAAACCAAACGCGGTGGGGGAAAGACCTGACTGCAATTTTGCGCGCGAAAAAGCCTGTTAACTGTTAATATATTAACATTTATTAATAACCAATATTTACATTTATTAACATTAGATTAAGATTTTACAAAAACTTATATCCCTGTTATAATGTCCCTCTGTCACTGTCTGTACTTTATCATATTGTCATAATTCCGTGTATATGTAACAAAACACCCCTGTTAAAATAGCTACTCATAGTGTCCTCGTAGATGCCTTATTTGCTCTTATACGTATATAAAAATCTATTGCACAGCAATTTAATAATCACTATCTTTGTGTATCGAAAAAAAAATGGAGATACAAAAAAAGAGGCCTCCCACCCTCACGGGTTATGCCTCAATTATTTTATGTTTAATATTTGTATACAAAGGTAATGAAAAAAACTAAGATTACCAGTGCGAACAGTGCAAAACCACTGTCCACGACTACCAGGCAGATGACAATCTTTGAGATGTTGTCCGACAGTGAGCAAATTGCGGCCGAACCTGTTGTCCCACTCTCTACATCTGTTCTTGATGCCGCTAATCCTGCGGCCTCCGGTGTACCTGTATGCACACTTAGCTACATCACCAACACCCCCACAAGCAGTAAGCCTCGAATCCTTATTGCGGCAGACATCGTAAACTTTATTCGTACTACTTACCCCACCGGAGAGATAGAGCTACGCGAAAGCATCAAAGTTATCTATTTATCGCGAGCGAACCGTGTTCTTGGTGTTCACACTATAGGCATAGGCTCGACTACTTGCTGTGCATTTGACCTTAAAAGTATATGTGTTGGGGCATTGCTCACGCGAGCCGAAGGAATTATTCTGTGTCACAATCACCCATCTGGTCAGCCCACTCCGTCCCTACAAGACGACAATATGACCACCAATCTAAAAAAAGCCCTCAATATACTTGAGATAACCTTGCTTGACCATGTGATTGTAACAGTTGACAGTTATTACAGTTATCATGAGCAAATCGGAATTTGACCTTGTGGTTAAAGTCAGCTGAGCCACTCATATCTCTGTAACTATCTGAAAATTCCAAAAATTAGCTGTCTGAGGCCTCTAAATTGAGGCTCAGGCAGCTTTTCCACAACTTTTAAAGGCTTGGCAATATTAATGCTCTGATTTGTGGCCTATTGACTTTTAATCGTTGGGCTTCGCCCTTCCTTGTGCGTTAGCACCCCCCACGGCAGCCTACGTAACGAGATAAGAGCAGCCCCTCGGAGAAGCGGAATATGCAGGCAGCAGCAGCGCGGTAAAATCCACCCAAACCTGAAAAAAATCTTTTTGAGTTACAGATTGTAAAATTGACACCCCTCCTCACGGAGCGATGTCAATACCTAACTAATCTAACTAACCAATATGAAATTAATCAAACATCACAAACACTATCTAAAGCTATACTACAAATCAAAAATCGAGAATGACACACAGACTCCTATTGACGGACGTATGCCCTCGTGAGTCCAACCAAGACCAACATAAGGGCCTATATGCCATCTTTTAGGTGTCTGTTTATACAGAGGTGTGAACGGGACAAACACGGAATCACGACGACCAAACACCACAATCGAGTCGAGCGATGCATCTATGCCCGATACCCATGCACGGTAAGAGTCCCCCTCATACATTGAAGATTCCACTTTGTCAAGAACTGTCACCGAGTCGGTATAATCCGTCAGCTTCTGCAGTTCCGAAGAATCCATTGGAGCCACTGGAAGTCTTCTGCGCTCTACTCGCGAACTTGTTATTACCGGCTCTGAAACCGATACCTTTATTGTACAGAGTTTCGTAATGACAACTGGCGTGGTAGACCATGGAGAAACCTCCGGTGTTTTTGTAGGACGGTGACAACAGTTTAGAGACATACCGACAATACCCAATATAGCTGCACACAATATAAAAATAAGTGTAGATACCCTATTCATATGAAAGTCAATTAGAAGTTAAACTCTTACCTATGCCACAGTCCTTATATAATCCACAATGCCCTGAACATGTAGGTGTACGATAGCGCGATAACCACGCTCCGATGAGAGGAACTCGACATCAGCACGATTATCGTGAAAGAAATTTTCGGTCAGCACCGCCGGACAACGAGACTGTAGCAGTATTCCGAGTCTACCCTCTTTATCAGAGTCTCCATCAGAAGTATCGACACGTATGATTTTTGACGGCGTAACATCCTTGCGCAATGGTATCAGAATTTCACGGGCACGATTATATAGGCACTCAGCGAGAACATCAGCCTTCGTAACGCCCGGCGAAGTCCATGCCTCCCAACCTGTGGCTAACATCCACTGAGAACCCGAGCCAGCAGCATTAGTATGTATTGAAACCAGCAGTACCTTATCCTTACCGTATATATCGCATAAAGCATTAGCACGCGCAGTCCTCTGAGCTACCGGGACATCTGCATCTTCGGGCACGAGCAGGCGAGCATCGAATTCCAAATCCTTGAGAGTCTTTACAATCTCCGCTGCTACCTTACGTGCAAAAAGGCATTCACGGAACGAGCCATCTGGAGAACGTTTGCCCGGAGTCGAGACACCGTGACCATTATCAATAAGAATAATCATGATACATTGGAATTAACATTTAGACAAAAAAATCGAATCAGACTCACCTGAAAGAAAAGCCTTTATATCGACTTCATTAAAACCTGGACTTGCACACGTCATCCAGCTGAAAGGTGGAAGTCGGAAACGGCAGTAATTTCTATCGCAACGAGAAGCTGCAAGCATCATCTCAAGTTTATGGCAACGTTCGGAGTATTCGAGAACAGTCTCTTGCAATTCGCGAATTTTCTTTGATTTGTCAGCAAGTTCTGAAGTGAGAGAATTTTCCAGTTGCACATGAGCAGCAACGAGATCGAGTTCACTTTTTTGCTTTACAATCTTACTATTGACCAACCAACCGAAACCGCCACCAGCCATAAAAGGCCCAATGGTCTGAAGCGACTGAAGTAGAAAATCAAGAAACATAATCATCGAGAGAAATATTTGCATACGGAGATAATACCGCTGCATGTGCGGCTGCAGCCGCAAGCATACATGATGTATCTGAGATACCGGCTACTGTTGGAGAGCCATACTGAGTGCCCGGTGCATTTATAGTCCTGCACCATTCTGAAGACGGTCTGGTCTTGTCACCAAACATTGAGGTCTTGCTGAAGTAACCAGCCTCACGAAGTATTACGAGCGCATTAGCGTAAGCCGCGACAAGCCACCCCAGCCCTTCCTGCAGGTGAATTGAATCCACGAGCAGCGGACCGTCATCACCGACATTGGAAATCACAGAGCGCAAATTTTCGACAGCCGTGCCGTATGGAAACAGTACAGAAGTGGCGGTAGATTGCATTACTTTGACCGCATTTTCGGCTGTACCTTTCCAACGCTCATGGCATGTATCCGCATCAGCTGAATAAGAACCATGTGTAAGCAGCCAGCCAAAACGCACAGGCGCTTTTGCCATAGTAGCTACAGCTGCGTGACATTTGGCAAGAAAAGGTTTGATATAGATATCGAAATCCTTAAAAGCGTCGGAGCCATTAAGCTGAAACGTAACAATATCCCAATCCTCGTCAACTATAATGTCGGTGGCCTCTTTAATTGGAGAAGTAACCCACTTTGCGGCACCCGGAGTAAACTTGAAAATAGAATAAATCTTAGGCACATAAGATTTATCGTTCAGCGTCACAGGTCGGCCAGTAATTGAAGCACAATGCTGAGCCATCGAGCAGGAATCTATATGAGCCACAGCTAGCGTAAGCTGCAGGTCCGGAAGAAGAGAGTGCAGAACAAATGGCACATAGCCCATTGAGTTCTGTGTGAAAGAATTACCGAAGCACAGCACTTTAAGTGACGGAGTGGCCATCTTACATATATCATCGACTTTGTCAGACAGAGAGACGGAAGTCTCGAGCGCCGAAGAAATCGAAGGAGAAAAGAACGACTTATCGAACACCTTACGAGCGACACGGACCTCAAACGAATAAGCATAATCGTTTATTTGAGTCTTGGTATTGAAATCGTAGAAACGATTTTCTCCTGGCCTATTGGCATAGCCTACACCTTTTACTGCAACCTTGTACCCCTTTGCGAGCGTGATTCCATACTCGGAGAGGTCAAATAGCGTTGTGCCCTCCTGATTCACGACATCAAGAGTGACAGACCTTACCAGAGTGTCTTCTGCATCGTATACCTTGATTTCCGATGGCGTGGTATTAGGCATATTCCTTGCCATTGTTATAGCAACAGCTTGCAACACATCTCCATCCCTATACGACATCAGAGTATCTGCCACGATACGAGCCGTATTGTAGTTAGACGGCTTTACGCCGGTATTCATTTCTATATCGGCGTACTCAAACAATTCATCATTTTTGATAGAGTCAAGTCGCTTGTTGACATTATCTATGGAGGTGACAAGTGGACGGACTTCCGTCTCGACGGTATGTGCAACTTTATTTAGTCTATCGACAAGCGACTCAGACTTCGAATCTGGGTTAATTGTACATGAGAAATAATCATAACCCGAAGAGCGGCAATTAAGTACAAGGCGCGCAGCATTATCCGGCACTGTAATTAATGCTTCAATTTCCCCCGACGAAGGTGCGGAGCTGATGACAGCACCCTTGTCATCGAAAAAGATATAAGCACGACCGTTAGCACCGCCATTGGTATGAATGAGTACCTTATCACCCGGATTAACCGTGACATCAAGATAAGAAAAATATTCATCCGGAGTAATGGCACCTGTAGAGACATGAACAAATTTGCCTGACTCAGTGAAAGACGAGTAAGAAACCTTTGATTTTCCGAAAAGAAATCCCTGCAGAGACTGTTCTCCATTTCCAACCGACACAGATACAGCATCAGCTGATGTGCGAGGTACGATGTGAGCCCCAGCGCGGTCTACCAGAGCTACGACAGGAGCATCATCAGACAGAATGGCATCATCAAAATTGACATTTCCGGAAGCATCGACTATTTCCTTACGCAGAGACTCCGCAGTCGACTGGATATTCTTCTCGATGGAACGAACAGTCAAATCCGTCTGTTTGCGAGCATTGACCTCCAGCAATAAATCATCTACAACTGATGAGATTATTCTACGTAGAGTTAAATCATTAGAATCTACCTTATCTAAAAGAGCTTTAATATCTACCTCCCTTGTACGTGTCTCCGTGGACAGCAGCGACGAAATGATGTCAAAGACAGCAGCCACCGTCTCAGGATGCACGGAAGCACGAAGGATTGACGATCGCAACGAATCAGCTGCAGCTTTAAGATTATCAAGTGTAATATCAGACATAATCGACATGGCCAAGAAAAGCCTTGAACCGATGCAAAGATAGACGCAGTACAGAGATTATAAAAAGACATTATGTAATAGGAGCACCGACAGAAACAGACATACCGCCTGTACGAAAAGCATTGGTGAATATGCCCACAAACTGATCCCCGACAGACTCAGCAAGGAAATCACGTATATTCATGACAGATGCAAAATACTTTATGTCGAACCAACGACGAGCCGCACGCACTTTCGGTCTACCGAGGTCACCTGTATTACCTCTTGGAGTATCCCGACCTGTACCGTAATTCTGATAGATACCATACTCAAGGAACTGCCAACTCATATCTATATCGAATGCGTCCGGGTCAAGAGTCAGCATAGTATTACAGACAGATTGCAGGAGCATTCCTGTATCGACTACATGCAGAGCCGCAATCTTCTCCTTCCAAATGAGAATCATCTGACGTGCGAATGCTTGAGAATACTCGCGTCGCGTCCGTACCTGATCAGGATTAGAATTCTGTCGGATCATCAATCCAGTCGTCGATATCAAAAACAAGATTAGAGCATAAGTCAGCCGACACCTGAAACCAGACGGCAGCCCCACCCGAGAAGATATACTGATCCATCTCATAATAAGGGATACGCGAATCCAGGCACACAAGCTGCTGTGACAGGCGAGTACGGAAACGTATCAGCACTGACATAAACTGACGAAAAATCCTATCCATTATCCTCAGACACTGTGCACGCGCCTTCATATCCCATGGTTCGTGTGCCATGTACAGGAATATTGTCTTAGTCATACGTCTTGCCGGTGTATTATCAAATCGCATGACCGAGTCTGATGTCACATCGACGCATACAAAATTAGCGGCATCCTGCATTGTAGCCACAGCATCTTCAAACCCCTTGAGACCTGAAACGCGAGCGAATTTAAAACCGAGAGAGCGGCATAACTTATTTTTGTCTGCGAGGCGTTCAAAAAACGCATCAGCATCCCAGAAACCGGGAGCAAAGACAGGAACATTCATCATTTTGACAGTTTTTTGTTTAGAGCTTTATAATCAGCCGCCTTAGCATTAAGTTCTGCCAAAGCTCTCAGCGTATCAGCAGCAAGTACTTGTGCCTCCTTTGTGACGTCGCCACCCGAGAGAGCCCGAATCATTGAGTCCATCATACGTGGTACAGCAGCTACATTTAAAGACTTTGCAGAACTCGGTACGAACAAATCCGGGAACTTACGTGATAGCCATTGTTTAAGAGCAGCGAACCACACTGTCAGTGCCTCACGCTCCCAGAGGCGCAATTTACGTCTGAGTCCAGGCACCAACAATACAGTGAAGTCATGAAACAGATCCTCACGTGATGTATGCAGGTAACCTTGAAAAAAGTTATCAGCACATAGATATGTCTCAAACGGAACACCATCAAAATCTGCAGGGATAGGTGTGCGGCCACCTATTTTGTCAGGGCGCCATGGGAACTGTGGCAAACTGTCAAGCCAATCAAGATAAGACAGAGCCGCTGACACCTGCGACGGTGACAAGCAAAAGCGGTCGTTACCGCGAGCACATAGAAACTCCTCGTTATCACGTCCGAGTATACGGATACCGGTCATGCGGAAAAAGAGAATCGTCTTGAACGTGACCGCAGAATTGTCACAATTCACAGCACGCAGTGTAAACAGGACCTTAGCCTGTTTATAAGTCAGCTCATGCCATGCTGCCGGTATTTTAATATCTACTGTCATACTCATATCGTCCTCATATCGTCTTAGAAAAAGAAAGCCGGAGAATCCTTAACATTCTCGAAGCGCCGAGACTTAAACAGAGCAGCTATCTCAGACTCATGCCATTCCGGGAAAGCTTCCGGATTAGCATGAATAACATTCAGGAAATTAGGCAGCGTGCAGCATTTCCCGTGACTGTTATCGAGCTGCATGATGTAAGCCACTACCTGCTGAGCAACAAACATAAACAGATAATTTGGAATAGTCCCATCTGCAGATTTACCAGTGAACGAGAAAAGGCGGATTTTATCAAGCAGTTTTTGACCGAGCAGGCGCGAGCTGACAACTTCCTCTGTCTTGATAAGTTCTTGACGGATTTTGGAGAATGCAGAGAAACCGTCACCATTCTGGGAATCGAAAGCGGAAGGTTGCAAACAAGTAGCCATCCACCACATACCAATAGGCGATGTACGCCACACTTCTGACTCAGCGAGAGATTTAAGAAGAAGAATAAGCTGATTTGTGAACGAAGAGTTCAGAGATACAACGAGTGCCGCCACACGCTCCTTTGATGCCGGAGCGATAGAGTCAGTACTTACCACACCGAAACCATTAGGAGTCAGCACAAGGTCGAGTGCCGGGATTGCGTCAGAGAGCGCACGAAGTAGCACGACACGTCGTATCGAATCAAGTAATTCAGCCGAAGAATCTTTCAAGAGATTCTTGGAAACGATGTTTGAAAATACCCACTCTTCAGCTGCACTTATATATCCTGATACACGAGACAGTAAGTCGCGAGCCTGTTGCGGACCGTTAACCTGTCCCGGTATGATATGCAGAAGATCGTCAGTGGAATAAACGAGAATCATGGTGATTACAAATTAGAAGCCGTAATATCCTTATGAGAATCCAGAGTTGTAAGCTGGAGTATATGTGATGTCGGAGAGACATTATGCCAACCATTGAAAGAGCAGATTAACGCATGTGGACGAAGCAGCATATCACGGTAAGGCTGTTGCATAGCCTGAGCAATGGTATACAATTCTCGCTTATCAGAGCCGGAATTATTTGACTGCGACTTTCCCGGCACAGAGCCGACGAGATTAGAATGTACTCTCATGCCAAAGCATATCATGTTGATAGCCTCCTGAATATCGGCTGACCAATCTCCCCCTTCCTTTTCTGAATCAATGCGTATGATTTTAACATCCGTTATCTCCTTACCTTCCGGTGAGACGTAGAACGTGGAAAACCAAGCTTTACCAGAATTCTCTACCCCTGTCAGAAAATCAATCATTCGTTGTTTTTCCTCGTCAATGCGCAGCTGTTGTTTTGCAGGGTCTGAGATACGCGCTTCTTTCAGCAGATTAACCCAATAGTTTTTGGAGATTAGAATCTGATAGCGTACGGAAGTGGTATTACGCAATTTAGCCTCCTTTGCCTTCCCGATAAGTTGTTTTATGGCAAACCACTTACCCTTTATCAGTGAGGCATAACGCGGAATCGGGTAGTAAGTATGGTCTACCGTAGGCATACGGACAACCATAGCAAATTTAGAATCTCTGGTATTTTTGATTCTGTTTCTGAGGTCACGCAAAGGATGGCGTGATGACAGAAGAGGAATAAACTCTATCTCCGCCTCGTCAATTGGTTCTTGTCGCCACTGAGCATAAAGTACATAAGGAATAACCCCATGTTCATCAGCCGGAGCGAAACGGCAGTAGCAAGCCTCGCGTCTTGACACAGAGATGATTTTATTACGCGCCTTATTTAGGACAAACACCACAACTGCAAAAGCGAAGAATTTAAAATCTGTGCAAGTGCCGAAGAAAAGGGCATTAAGATCATTATCTTCGACAAACTCTTTACAATCAATTGGAAGATTTTTATCAGAGTGATAACAAAGGCCACCAGCATACATAGCTTCAATATTGAATGACTGGCAGGTATCCATTGTTTCATCAGAATCAAAAACATTCATGATTTTATACGGCATTGCATTATCGGTACCCCAAGGCATATATTTATAAGACCCGACGTGACGTGGAATCACCTCTTTATTTTCCCGGAACACCGGCACTGAATCATCTGAAGAAAATCCTACAGAAGCCGCCAAAGTAGGTATATACTCAATTGACGAAACAGATAGAACCGAAAGATCCGGTTCTGCACTAACAGAATTAAATGAAGACTTCGATGTCATTGTAAAGAAAAATAAGTGTATCCCGAATCTGTCTTATTTCACCTGATGTAAGGCATTTTATACGGCGTGTACCGGCAGCACGGTTCCTGCCAAGCGATACGATATCATTGACGATAACCAGTTCACCAGACTTAGTGAAAAAACCGAGTTGCTTGACACTTGCATGGGAATTAAGAATCCGCTGCACTTGAGTAAGATGGATAGCATTCATCAGGAGAAAACAGAGTCAAACTGAGAAGAATGAATAACAGGACTCAACATCGCTGCAGAGCGTCGTAGTCCGTTGGCAGGACGTAGAGAGATTGAGAATGACGACATTTCCTCAGACATATCGGAAGTATTCTCATTCCAGTCATCGACCACGCACGGCACCCACTCGCCATCTCGACGGTCAAGCAATTCTACCGACGAAGCGACTGCAATTTGTGAAGCAACTCTGACAACCGGCAGGCTCAGAGGCTGTGAAGAGATTTTTATAATCTCTTCGGAGGTATGTATTACCGGCACAAGACGTCCGCTTACGCGACAAAGTTTACGGTCAACATCGAGAGAGTATTCAGCAGCGGCACGAAAGAATACATACTCCGGTACATTGAAATCATTAAGGAATCTAAAGCCCTTGAATGCTGTATCATCAGAAGAAAAGATATAAGTCATGCATCTTGAATCCGCATGTACAGAACACGATGTTACAGCACCAAAATCCTCTGCCTCATTGTCAAGAAGTCCGACAACAATTTTATATGATATTGCGATTGAGTACAAGAAATCACTCTCCTGTACAAAAGGCAAAGCGCATACTTTAACGTTTATAGATCCATCTGGTCGTCTACCGACAATCCTAACAAACGGCTGTGACTCCATAAGACTAGGAACAAAGAAAAAAAGTTTATCACCTGCCCATAAAGTCAAAATCTTGAACTCAAATAAAGACAAGAACTTAGCCTTAAAGAACTCCAGAGCCACCATCGAACCATAATCCCTACGAGTACGAAAAATCATGCACTCAAATGACTTAGAATCGCCATTTCCATCATCAACTGCTAATGTAATCTCCGAAAATGGCAAAGCATTTGCATCGAGATAAGCAGAAACAATATCCTCAAACTCAACAGAAAGAGACTCACTATAGATAGTGAGGTACTGTGAGTAAAGGATTTTGGATTTTTCAGCATATAGCGTCACCAAAACTTGTGTACCGGAATCACCCGATAATACGAGTGGTGGCAACTGCGACAAGAATATGACCGAAGCAGGGATATTGAATGAAGCAGATACATTCATAACTATACGATACCGGGATATAGGGTGAAACCAACAGACTGTGGGAATTTCTCACAGCCAATATATAGAGTATCGAAAGCATCTGTGCCGTCGGTACGATGTTCGAGCAAGTTTTCCTCCGACTCAGGCACTTTTTCGCCTGACTTATCCTTTTTAAAGCCGTTACGACCATTCTCAACTCTTGCCATCTGCATAGCGACAATCAAATCCTCGTTATTAGTTCTGTTAAACATAGGCACCAGACCGCTTCTGCGTGCCAATCCCTGATTTATAAGAAGATGTTTTTCGTGGTGCCGCATTGGTTGGCCTATGTAGACATCTATAACATACCATCCCAACCGTTCAAATCTATCCACAACGACACGACGAAAATCCGTATCATTCACTGCATAATTATTACCGAGAGCCGTAGAGTCATAGTAGAAGATTACGGTCTTATTATTATGTCCGGAATAATATCGACAAAAATCATCGATAAGTTCCGGAAGTCGCCGTTCGTACTTTACGAAAAACGACTTGATCACACGCAGTCGACGAGAATCATAGTCAGGTTGGCCAGCAACCAACCAGTTAATATTGGCGTTATAGTCAGCAGCTACACAGATAGGCGCATTTGTATCGACATCAGCGTCAGCAAGGCTATCACCAATGATTCCCTGTGCTGTGAGTTCAGAAGCAAGTTCAAATTCAGAAGCATCGTAAAAACTACTCTCACGTAGCGCAGAATAGAAACCATCCTTAACGATTCCCGGGCGTTTGCATAGCACCGAACACTGGAAAGTCAGAGGTGTGAGGTCACGTTTCATTCTGCGGATATAGTCCTCCCCTATCAATTGCAGATTCTCGACTGATGAACATTCGACGTACAACGTGGCCACAGAACGCAGTTGATTGAGGGCTCTGTCATTAGACCGGATAGCTGATATTAGAGCAGGAGGTGGAGTCTTGCCCTGTTCGATTAAAGAGCGGCGGCGGTCTTGCAGGCGCCATGACTCATACACAGAAGCCTTTATAAGCTCGATAACCTTCTGGTCCATTTGATCACGATACTTAAGGAACCATGAACCTTTTGAAGACTGAGGCATATCCGATAGAATCATCATCGAGTTCCAGCAAGAGTGACGACCGTAATAAGAGCGGATACCACCCAAAGCCGGCAACGCCTCATTCTTGAACTTCTCATAGTTTATGAAACGTGCTTCATCGGCCAGCAGCCACGAAAGAGTAAGCGAATTTGCAGAAAACGCCTTATCCTGTGACAGGATATAAGCTATCGAGCCATTATGGAACCTGATGACATGTTCAGAATCCTGTGGCTTAAGGATTGGCTCCTTAAACCACTTAGGAGCTTTCCGACCAATCACATAATGCATACCCTCATGATATCCCCAACGCTCCCATGCAGACAGCATACCTGGAATAGTATTTGTAAGGCCATGCTTGTAAGTGGGGACATAGATACCGCCACCAGAGCCAGCCATACGTTGCATATTGCGCAGTACGAAAGGAGCAGCGATACCATCTGTTTTACCTGAGCGACGTCCTGCCACGATAACAGACGTGCGAGCACCTATGAGTTGCACGCGACGCTGTATATCATTAAAATACATCTTATTCACCTTCGGTATTATTAAAAATGTTATCGACGTCAGCTTCCTCAAATTCCACGAACTCGATTTCCGGTGTCGTAACAGCAAGTTCCTTCAACAGAGCCTTCTGACGTTCGCGCAGATTTGCAACCGGCTCGATACCGAGAACTCGCGGGTCATCAGTCGGGACGAATGGCTGTACTATAATCTTATCATGAGGAAACTCCACGACATCTTCGACATCGATTCGATTATACTTAGCGTATGATGCAGCAACCTGTGACATTGTCCGGACATCATTACGGCGTTTTGCAGCAGCATAAGTCTCCAGCATCATCTCATTCGCTCGCCATCTATGAAAATCCTTTGCGGCAGCCCCAAGCATCGGAAGCAGCGCCCTCACGACTCCGAGATCTGATGCCGCTGTAGGCCGTGATACTCCGAAACGATAAACGTCTTCATCAATAAACTCACGATCCTTTGTCGAAGGAGCCGACAGCATGAAATGATACATCTCCCGGATTCGCATGACCTTATCAGCCAACGCTACCGGATACTTCTCACGCAGTTTTTGTTCATCTGTGTAAAGGTCAAGGCGACACGCCTCAAAAGCATCGATATAAGCCATCACTCATCATCCTCCATCTCAATCAGCGACTGGCGCGTATTCTCTATTCCGAGAGGAGAGCCAAGGTGAGCGAGTTCCATCTCTCTTGCAGCAATATTACACTTTGAGGTAGCCTTCCCACGTCTGTAAGCTACAGATACTGGAGATAATCTATCTTTGACTGCAGCTCGCAAAGCCATAGCTGATACTCCCAACACATCAGCGATATCGGAGATTTTAAGAAAAAGAGCTGCCATCTTTTCAATCTGAGCAATTTCCTGATCCGAGAATGTCATTGATTGGTAACGAATGATATTTGATCATGTTGAGCACATAATCGTGAATAGACTTAAAAATATCCGGGTCGGTAGAGATTGAATAAGACTCCACGCGATTACCTCGAGTAAGGTTCTGGGAAGTGAGAACCGAGACTGCAAAACCTTTGCATTGGACGAGCAATACCTTTGAATGATTTGAGCACAGAGCAGCCTTATCGTACACAGCGTTAATGAACGGCAACAGAGTGACAGTTTTATTGGTAGCCTTCAGATCAAGCACTAAGCCTATGTAACTTACAGAGAAATTTTTCTTTATATGGTACATACGCCTTAAAAACTCCTCTGAAATCGAGAAAGATGTCTGAATGATACTGCAACTATCCGGAGCTTGTTCAAGAATCCACTCCAACACATCAGCGATTTGCAACTTATTCGACAGGAGTACCTGAGATTGAGCCTGTGCCAGTGGTCGAAGCAGGGTCTCTGAAATCATGAAGCAACAAAAGAATCGTAAATGTCCCAGTTGCGTCGGTACTGCTTATCATACTTGATAAGAATCTGTACAAGATCAACGAAATCTGCCGGAGAACACTCAGCCTTACGTCTTAGCAACAGGCGCAATTCCAGGTGAATTTGCTGCATCTTATGTCTAATATCAAGATTCTTGACATACAGATTTCGGATGTTTTCCGGCAGACTATCGTGATCCTCACGACGGCCTGACCGCTGATCGATTTGTGTTTCTTTCGGTGGTCGAGAGTCAGCGTCGGCACCAAAAAAATCGCGACAAATCCTGTTAGCCGTTACTTTAAGTCTATCAAACTCCTTGCCCGACATATTCGCGGCACGGAAGCGGTAATGTTTTTCCAACTCACGGGCGATGAAGCCGGCATTACCAGACAGACGTCGTGTAATGTTTGCATACATATAGCGATTCCCTGTAAGCTGCAGGAGCATCTTTGCCCCTTCAGCAAGATTCCTGTCATCTTCAGGAGTATCGAGCCAAGCCTTGAGAGATACATCAAAATCAGTCATAAGATATTATCGATTGCAGTAAAACACACAGAATTTTTAGACCATTGGCGACAGAGTTTAGTCATCGATAGCATTGTTGACCCCGTAGTCACAATATCGTCGAAGATTATGATATTGCGGTTAGGAGGCAAATTATTAGCCTCGAAAATTGCATTTACTCGTTGTCTGGAGTGACAAATCGCCGCATCCTCATAGAACTTGACATTGAGCAAAGAGGCTAGCATGTGGCAAACCAACGAAGCAAAATTACGCTCCTTGTGTCTACGCTTTGGAGCTGTCACGAGCGCCCAGTCGCCATTCAGAAGAAAATGGCCTAGGACATCGTGTACAACCTCGGCCATACCATCAGCTATAAAAGGTATGATATTGTCATCAGCTTTAATTTCTGACAGAGTTCTACCCATTGTCGAACGTGTCCATCTCGCTATGAATCTCAAGCCAGCAGAACGTGTGGCCGTATGAATATGATTCTCGGCAAAATCACAACGCGGTTCCGGAGCAGCGACTGTACCCCAACTCTTGCGTTTATGTTGTCCAAAGAATTCCTTACCGGATTTTGAAACTGCAACGGCGTCCGGCCCGAAGTCATCGAGCAGGGCGCCGAGGTCGATAGGATTAATGCGGTCAGGCAGCATTATCTGAGCAATCGATCTCTCCGTCTACTGTCAACAGTTTGCCTGTGTAGAAAGGCGTTACGGTAATGCCTGTACACTGGGCAGCAAGTGTGGTACCGGTCTCGCCTGTTTCTCCCTGACCGTTATCCTGGGTAATGGTCGACTTGCAATGGAATCGTTTTGAACCGAGCACACGCCAACGCCCACGCATATCACGGAACACGTACCAGCATCTGGTATTATTTACGTAGCAAGGGAGAGCGGAGGCTTCAGGGCCTACGCCAGGATGAACCACAGTGAGTTTATTGAGTTGAGTCTGGTTAGGATATTCGCCCTGAGCCTCCGAAGAGTGCTGAGCCTTAGTAGTCAGGCCGTCGATAGCCATAAAGACCGCATCTTCGGCGAGGACAAATTCACCGGTCAGAGTGGCAGATGTCGGTCTGCCATGAGCATCAACTGGTAGCTCTGGCGCTGATTTGACATCCGAGTCAGAGATGTAATAAATACGTCCCTGAACTCCCGAAGGCTCACAAGCCCCCTCACACCATTCGACAGACTTCTGTATTCCCGAACAATTGTTTACCATGGTGATAAAGAATTATAGTTACTGTTATTCCTTAGTCAATTTAGCGACCAACAGTCGGCGCGGGTCAATGGACTCGAATTCGGTACCGAAAAACATACGAAGCATGAACAACAGTTCGTCAATCTCAAACTCCTTCACGCGCACATTCTCGAGATCCGACATCTGATCCATACCTACCAGCATATTTTCCTTTGTCGACACAGTTATAAAATCGCTGTTTTTCTTTCCGACCATCGGGACAAGAGTCACACGATTGTTTGAGCCTTCGACGTATACTTGATTATACTGCTGGTTATAGGGAGTAGAAGTATGTGTCAGGAGATACCCCTCATTATACGCATCGCAAAATGCACGTGAGCAGAACATGAACGAATCCTGTTCACGAAGCACATCATCCATTGAAGTCACAATTTTCTTTGCCACATCAACAGCGTTATCCTTTGTCACCGGTTCATCGATAGTGACGAGATTACCTTTGTCTTCCGAGATATTTCCTGCTTCAATCTCTGTAGCTGTGATAGTATCGAAACCGTTGAAAAGATCTTTTGTCTTAGTACCGTTCTCCTTACGAACGGCATTCCAAATAGCCGGTACGAGCGACTCACCGGCCCTTTTAGCTACATACGCAAGCACTTCGAGTGCCGAAGGTGTCTGTGCAAGTTCGTCACCTGAAGCCTGAGCTGCAGTGTGTCCAAGCAGAGTGGAAATTATACCATTCGGTTCAAACGGTACATTGGCATAGCCAAAGAAAGTCCTGAGAGTACGGAGTACCATATTAAGCAGTGACTCAGATTTCGCTTTTTTGTATGGCGCGAACTCGACATCACCTGTCAATTGGCCAACCATTTCAGCGTAACGGACACCATAACGAGGAGTCATGTACTTCAGAACGTCAGCAATCGCGAGGATTGGGATACGGAGCAGCTGTGGGCGAAACGTTGTAGCCGCCATCTGGAAATCCTGCTCTGTAAAATTGAGAGACTGGGTAGACATCACGGAAGATTTTTAAATAGTTTATTAGCAGCAGCTGTCGTTTTGATAAAGCTCGATAAAGCATTTTCTGTCTGAGGTCCGGCAGCTGTATTGTGAACCTGTGTCTCTTTGGTGACAGCTGGTTCTATCTCCAGTTCTGCGATACGGGCCTTTAGCTGTGCATTCTCGCATCTCAGGGCTTCAATATCCATCTGCTGTAGGGTAGCATCCTGAGATTTAGCTGAATCTGCTTTGGGCATAGTATAAGAATTTATAGAGTGAGTACCATTAAAAAATGACTTTAGACCAGCAAGGAGTCTATCGACGAAGGTAGCCGAACTTTCCGGGACAGGGATAGAATTTTCTGTAAGCGCTGTTGCAAGTGCTGCTGACATCACTGGAGCCGGATCCTCATCGTAATCCGTTACAGAATCAACAAAGCCCCATTCCTTAGCCTCTGCAGCAGACAACCACTTATCCTGCGACATTAGTTCCTTGATTTTGTCTATATCTTTACCGCACTTGTGGGCATAGTAAGAAGCGATGTTATGATCCAGTTTGTCAAGATACTCCTTGGTCTTAACCAGAGCAGGTGTCAGAGCGTCAATATCGGCAGCCGAACATTCGTCAGCACCAACCCAACAACGTGCGTTATGTATGAGATACATTGCGCTTTTATCAATAGATACCGACTTAGCACCAAGAGCAGCGACAGTTGCCGCTGAAGCATTGTAACCGACGAAATGCACATGTACATTTCCATGCTGCTTGAAAAGGGCAGCGACTGAGAGAGCTGTTGCGGCGCTGCCACCTGTAGAGTCTATGACCACAGTCACTGGTTTATCCGATTTCTTAGCGAGAATAAACTCGACATAATCGGAATCAAAGTCCCAGCCACCGACATAACCTTTAAGCCTTAAATCACAAATATAAGCCATGATGAATAAAGTATAGACACAAAGATATATGACATGTTGCCGCAGGTAAAAGACAAAGAAAAAGCCGAGACTACTGAAACAGTAGCCCGGCTTACAGTCAGCTTATCGATGAAATAACAGGAATTGGAAAGCCTGCCCAAACAATTTCGTAGTTATATACATTCTCCCCATCGCGTACCGAGTGAGATATTTTACCTTGTGCGAACGGAGGTTCTGATGAACCTACGAGGACTTTAGAACCATCTGTCATCTCGACGATTATTGCCCATGCGTCCGAAAAGAAGACTCCGGACCGGAAAGAGATTTTTGTTTTAGATGCCTTACCTCCGTTCTTTCGTGCTTGTACCGCCTCAAGATTAATCTCTGATGCGTCAAAGTCACAGATGATGTCACCACCGAAAATTATTGGTCTTATCTCTGAATCATCGTGCAACTCTCTAACGAAAGGCACGATACTGTCACGGCGAACGGCAAATACCTTAGAGGCGCCTGGCCAACGACATATAGATTGATGACAAGTTGACATAATATCAATTGCTACAAGTAGTATGATTTAAACAGCCTCGTCAAAAAGGCTCGGTGTATCAGTGTTTTTTTTCGCAATTTTTTCACGTCGTCGAGATTGGCGGCTACGTTCCTGGTTCCGCAGACGGTCGTATCGTTTGAGTACGGCATTGTAATTTGTCTCTGTCAGTTCGATGTCGTTTTTCTCCAACCAGGCATAAATAAGATCCTGTTTGAGCATTGTATTATCATACAACAGACCAAGATCTTGCCATAATGCGAAGTCGAAGCGCGATGTAATCGCAGACACGAGAGCTCTTGTGCCGTGCTCCGATAGCCAGCAGTAAGTCTCCGTGTCTAGATTGCGAAACTGTGGAAGTCTCACTGTTGTGCAACCTTCAAAATATAGAACCGGAGGTACATTCACTGGGCGTTTGGATAGTAGACATTTCAAGACCTTAGCCTCAAGAGATCCCTTTTTTATTATAGCAATGTTTCCACCTCCTGTATCATTTAGCCACCACTGTGATAAATATGCTGGTAAAGATAGATAAAGATTCATAACGTCAGAATTTGATTTGCCGTTAAATTTAATAATAATCCATATTACATACAATTAAATTACTGAAAAATGAGATTTTTAGACAATCAGGAACAAAAATATGACTTAAAAAAGTACGTGTGTAAAATACATCTGAAAATACCTTGACCCCCACTTTTTTATGTGCATTTGTGTCAAGCTATTATAATATCCTAATTAACAATTACTTATATGCGTACAAATTACCGTACACAGTATGTTCATTCGTACAAACTGTGTGTACAGTGCTTAACGTACAAAGTGCGTACAAATGAAAAAATGGATTGTACGGCATTTATACAAAATTTGTACGTGTATTATAAATTGTGAATCAACTTATTACTTTTCATCTGTACAACTGTACACAAAATTCTTATAAATACGCATGAGAATTTTAATAAAAAAATATATTAATACATCTCCACCTGCTTTGCTCCCCCATAGTATTTATTCCTCACTCCCCTTGTATTGGATTTTCGCGGCATGTGCAGTTGCACACATCCTCCATACTTCCTATATTGGGGGAGCGGGGGTAATTAAAAAAGTCATCGGAGTTTGATACACAAAACTCCGATGACTTTTTAGAATAGGCTAGCTTGTAGCCTTGCATATATCATACCTTCAATAATTTTTACTCCGTCACCTATCATCCATTGTAAAGTGACTGCTACTGATCTCAGTTCTGACAGTGCGTATAGTTCCGCATCTGTCGCTGTCAGAAATGCACCCTCAGTGAAATCACCTGGTTTATGTTGATGACAAATACCTCCTGTCATGACCTTGTATCCGTAATCATAATATGTCGTGCCATCGACATCTACTGGCATAATCATTATCTCGGCGTAGTTATCTGATGCCTGATAGCAGAGTATCGACTTGATTGATACGTTGCCACGCACTGCCGGGAATACCGCCCTCAAGCGTGAGTGGAAAGGATTTGCTTTGGTTTTCATTTTATGTCAGTATTTGGTGTTAGTGTCATCGTCGATTCGGCAAACTCCGTAGTCGCGACAATAATGTATTCTTTTCCTCCCGAGGAATCACGTTCGCCTACAAACACTGGTTCTCTGTCTGACTTCGACCATTCGGTGAACATGAAGCCCGATTTATTTTTCTTGTGTGGATTTATATGCAGTCCCTTGTATGCACAAAATTTCTCCAGTCTATTTTTGAACGAAGCTGATGAGATGTAACTTCTTTGGCCCGGGTATTCTGTACAGAAATTTTCATACATGTCCGACCTCTTCAATCGTCTGTTAAGAGCCTCGCCTGTTTGATCGAAATAAGCCTCACCCCATTGCAATAGCACCTCGCCCATCTGTTGTCTGAGAGTACGCAACTGTATATTTTCCATTGGAGGATCGATCATACCCTTTCCGCTGCCTGCCCATCCGAGCTCTCTGGATTTAAGGTACAGCGCTACACACTCTGCCATCAGGTTGTCAAACAAAATCCATTGTGCATCATCCCAGTCATCGAAAAAATTATGTCCAAACTCTGTATTTGGTGAAAAGTCCGGATTATAATAATCCGAGAATGACAAAAATGTGATACGTGCCAAAGTCGAGCTATCGGTATTGTTGATAGCGTGATTAGTGGTAATTATGAACTTTGGTGACCGTTCGACCGGTATTTCAAATATTGCTCCTTGCTTTTGATTTACAATAAGCTTTGAAGTCAATATTGAATATAGTTGTGTAAAGTCGAAATTCACGTTTACGTCATCAAATATTATTGACCGTGTTTTTGGTGTGACGAGAGTAAAAGCAAATTGGTCACCAGCTAATTTCTTACCCTCCACAAATGTCTGATATTTCATCTGTGCTATTGCGGCTCCAAGCAATGATTTTCCCGATCGACCATTTGACTTTCCCACTTCTGACATTGTGGAGTCCATCGCCACGACAGCCTTACGCTCAGTGGGATAATTAAAGTCGGTCAAAAGAAACCCTATTGCCAACAATTTATTGACAATATGATGATACATTTCTGCTTCATTCACTTTTCCCTTTCGTGCCCAAAAGTTAGATGTGTTGTAGATGTATTGCAGGAACTCGCATTTACAGCCTTCTTCTGTGACATCAATGTAATATTGCCCTTCGACATTCGATACGTCTTTTATTACCTGGACGCGGTGAAAGTCCCTACGTATTACGTTATCCTCCCACACCATTGACATTCGTGGTCCGAACTCAATACCTTGGGCCGATATTCTACACTGACCGTTTTTGTAGAAGAAATCCTGCGAATACTGGTCATAGTGTACAAAGTCATCATAAATAATCGGCAAATTTTGAAGTACTCCGAAATCAAGTAGTGACTTAATGGAAGCCGAGAACATATCCAGTACAGTGGAATCTTTACAATTTTCTCGAACATACCAGTAAACAAAATCTCTTATATTCTGATCACTGCATGATGTTAAAACCTTATCTTCGACTTTAACAAAACCGAATTCTCCGGTTCTCATATCCACCGTATGGATTTTACGATAGTTGTTTGCAGCAATAAAGTCCAGAGCTGCTGTATGATAGAATATACCTTTACGTTTGCCTTTGTCGCTTGTTTCCACGCTCCAAAACTCCTTATCAGACCCGATTACAGATGATTTAACGAATTCTCCATCTCTGACCGAGTATAACACTTTTGAAAACCGAAATGTCTTCAGCGGAAGTAGCCGTTCGCGATGAATGCTAAAAAACTTGTCTCTCGATTTAAGACTCCAAATCTCTGCAATATTATAATCAGTCATCGATGAGATTTTGAAGAAATCGAGATATTTTCCTTTTCCGTCATGGGCTTTCATTGCCAAAGTTACGTCTTCAAGCAATTCTGCTTCTCGTCCATTGAGGGTATTTACCAGTAAGTCATCCATCCCTTTGTCACCCGCCTCGTTGTCGTTGATGTGAGCCACCCAGACATCTACATCGACACCAATAGCGTGCAGTGTTTCAACATAGGTCTTGAATTTCAGAGCTGCTTTGTAAAAAGCGTTTGGACGCTGATCGGCATGGTCACCTGGTTGGAGTGATGAGTGTAAGTTATTCCAGTCCGAATCAAAAACTAAGACAATATTACGTACATTACATTTCTGCGCAAGATATTGCAAATCCGGCAATAATCCTGAGTCCTGAGTTCCTATGTTGGATATTCCTTGTATTCCTATCGATGGCAGTCCATGTTTACATGCTTTTTCGGCTTTTTTTTCACCTTCTTGAATGTATAGTGTTGGAATTTCTGATCTCGATGAAAATAAATCTCTAATACGTTGTGGAAAATAGAATCGTGATTGTGCACCTTTTGGTGTCATGTACTTGTATGGCTTACCTTGGGCGTCTTTATGAGATTCCGGGTGCGACCACCTTACACGTACATAAGGACGCATGCCTCCAGTTGCCCCTCGTGTAGGATACATGACGAGATTACCATATAAGTCATAGTAATAAATCAGCATCTCATCGTCAAGATTGTTAACCTTACCGTCTCTAACTCCTCCTTTCCGCAATGAGTGTTCCAAAACTGAGCGCCCATCCTTGGATGGGATTTTAACCTGGACATCAGCAAGAGTCAAGCCCGAAGCAAGCAATTGCTTCATGAGAAACGAGCCTTCCAAACTCTTTTCCTGGCTTTCTTCCATCTCTTTTGACGGTTCTGGTTGCTCCTCATATTCTATCTGCCAACCGTAGTTATCGGCTATCTTCTGTACAGCTTGAGGATAATTGCAGTTGTTGTAATATTCGACTGCTTTTACCACAGTGCCTAGTGCAAACTGGCAAGAGAAGCACTTTGCACCATTAAATTTTTGCGTTTTTGATACCTTTAGTCCTTTATTGCGTCCTTCTTTACCACATTCAGGACATCTTACATAGGATGTTAATTTTGTAGAGTCGGCCCCCGGCACAAAATCACGAATATCCGCTTCATTAATTTTATTAATGAAAGATTTAGCAAACTTCTTAATCATAGACTTTGGAATTTAGATTTGGCAGCCCACAAAATTCCAAAAATTTGTGCGGCCTTGATAAGACATTACTTCAATCTTGTTGCTGTTACCGTACCAGATTTTCGATCTGTCGATGTCGTAAACTTTCTGTCCCACTGCAACCCATAGCTCGAGCATATAACACGTAGGTAGCTAATCCTTGATACTGGACATGTCAAAGACTGACCTATTCCCAAGTTACGCAGTTCTGCTAACAGCGGCGTATCGGTTATTTTATTTTCCATGGTTTTTTGTATGTGTATTATTGTTTCGGTAAATTGACTGACTAATCGAAAGCCCAGTATATATTGTTAAAATCAACTGATTAATAAACCTTTTACCTATCTTTATTGTAGTATTTTTAAATACTGACTTACATCTGAGGGTAAAGTCTAAGAATCTCTAATACACTAATACTCTTATATTTATCTCATATTACCGTTTTAGTGATTCTACAAATTATTAATCTAACCTTCAATTAGTTAGTTTATTTTACCGAACTATTGATTATAAGTATATAACTTTAGATACAAAAGTAATCAATAGTGCTTTAGTATAAGCATTTTTGATGTAGTTTATAACTATATTTAACACTAATATGCTTTATATGTTAAATAACACTAAAAAAGTAGAGATTAAATCTGTTCATATCGGGAAAGAAATCGAATCCCGTATGAATTATTTACGACTCTCGAAGTCAGAATTTGGTCGGCAAATTGGCATACCTCAGCAGAATGTAAACCGCATTTTATGCAGGAAGTCAATAGATACTGACAAACTTGCGCAAATAAGCGAAGTTCTCAACTATAATTTCTTCGCACTGTTTTATGACGATAGTGATACCTATGTCTCTTACAATGGAGATAGTGATGTGCCTCATAGTGACGATTTAGCTGCTATGGAAAAAGATGTCTTAATTCAGCAACTGGTGAACGCTAACCAGATGCTTTGCGAAAAAGAGAGAACAATCAGAATACTGATGGCACAACTTAAAATTGATATAGATAAATAAATATGGATAAAGAATGTCAGTGAATATAATGCAGTGTTTATCCGAATTACGATAGCCGTATTATAGACGTATAAGGCCATAATATAGCATTTTTAAAAGAAATATAATGTTTGATAATCAACACTTTAATGAAGTCAGCTGCTTGTAACACGAGTCCTACCCCCGCCACTAAGAAGCCGACTTTCGAGTCGGCTTTTTTTATTGTTTTAAGTTCCACTTCTTGTGGAAATAGTTTATCGATATGGAAGTAGTCTACGAAGATAATCATATTATAATAGTCAATAAGGCTGCTGGTGAGATTGTACAGGGCGACAAGACTGGTGACCGTCCCCTCTCGGAAGAGATTAAGGACTATCTCAAACAGAAATATAATAAGCCGGGCAATGTATTTTGTGGTGTGGTACACCGTATAGACCGCCCTGTGGCTGGACTTGTGATATTTGCCAAAACGTCAAAGGCATTGACTCGTCTTAACGATATGCTGCGCGAGGGTAAAATCCATAAGACCTACTGGGCGCTTGTCGAGGGACACCGTGTACCTGCGGAGGACGAAATCGAATCTCTACTTATAAGTGATGGGCGTCTCAATAAGACTTTCGTGGCTGATAAGCCTGGTCCGGATACTAAGTTATCACGCTTACGTTACAAAACCGTAGCTACAGGTGACCGGTATACCTTGCTCGAAATCGAGCTTCTTACCGGACGCAAACACCAGATACGTGCCCAACTCTCTTCGACCGGTACGCCTATAAAAGGTGACCTCAAATATGGAGCAAAACGTAGCAACCGTGATGGGGGCATTTCTCTCCTTGCACGTCGTATCGAATTTGAACACCCGGTGTCACACCAGCCTATCGTAGTTGAGGCGGCACCTCTGCCTGATATGCTCAAACTACTCCCATCCGAGGGTTAAAGTGAGCT
>CAYNUE010000039.1:0-29132 GCA_964400325.1 uncultured Sangeribacter sp.
CTCGCTCCGCGCCAGGCTGAAGAACAGAGACTGGGACGGTCGCTCGCCGCTCATCAACAAGAAAACAGCAAAGAGCGGCAGGAGAAAAGTGTGCGACAATGACGCTATTGATAGCAGCGATGGTACATCCGGTATCAGTGCGGGTAGTAGCGGTAATGTTTCCGGCGGAGGACATATCGATGACCGCAGTCAGTCTGCGACGGAACAATCCGGAGGCTACGGCAATGCCACAGATACGGAGTCCTCTTTTACGGAATATCTTTCGCTTATAGAGTCCGGGGAGGAGTGTATCGGTGCGCCCATCTATTTCTTTTTCACGCTCGGAACGAATCGGCTGACGGATGCCTCGCAGTTGGTGAATATTGATGAACTTGCGCGTGTGGTGAAGAAGTACGGACTTGAGATAAGTGTTACGGGTGCGGCCGACAGTGCAACAGGCGCGCCCGACATCAACAAAACGCTAAGCGGCGCACGAACCGACTTTATTGTCGCCGAACTCCTCAAACGCGGCATTCCGGCGGAGAGGATTTATGCCGTCTGCAACGGCGGTATCGCTGACTACACGCCCATCGAGGCGAACAGGCATACGCGAGTGGAGTTGCATTTTCCGCCCGGTAAATAAGTGTTGGAGACAACACTCTATGGTTATCATAAGTGGAGAGAGAGCCTGCCTGCGAAGGTCGGCTCTCTTTTTCCGTTTGTAGGAGTTTCCGCTATTCGGACTCTTCACCATATCGTCCCCTTGTCAGCGACATTTTCCTTTGCAAAGGTACAGCGTGCGGACGAACGACAAGGATCGCTGCGCTAATAGATCCGGGTGTAACGACAACCTTCCGCAAATCGAAGATTTGGGTATTCCATTACACCCCAGTGTCTATTTCCTTGTCTTTCCGTCCTCTTTCCGCTGTTGCTCATTGCTCGAAAAATTTGTCCCGACAACGAGGCCGAAACGGCTTCAAGAAAAGGGAAAAGAAAAGTCAAACATCAAAATTAAGATTATGGACAACATTCAGGAATCAAAAGAGTATCAACTCGCAAAAGAGTGGGAAACGGCAGTAAACAGTTACTGTTTCGACCCGAAAAAGTTTGCGGCAGCAATCCCGACAATGCACCCGACACTCCAGCAGAGCCTTTACCGCCTTATCAAAGAGTGCATCAAGGTTATGGCTGATGAAAGCCGCAGATACGACGACCGCAACCGTGCTTCACACGAGGAAGCCGTGCGCATTATGGAGTATCTCAACGAACACGGAAAGAATATCCCTTTAAGATAACAGGACTATGAAAACGATGAATTTGGAATTTGACGGCAAAACCTATATCTGCCGTATAGTGAACTCAAACGAGGGCGAGGAGTTGATAATCGCGCCCACCTCTTTGCTTGATGCCTTGCAGCCGTATCCTTTCGGTGAGGAAAACGACGGCTTTGCCAGCAGCGAAGCCGTACAGATTGACGAAGAGATATTTTTCTATACTGAAGACACCAATCTCACATTGCCCGATGATGAACTTGTGGCGGTACTGAAAGAGAGCAACCCCGAATGGTTTGATTAAACATCTACGACTATGGAGAAAGAATATATCATGCAGGTTGCCGGAACAATTCGCGAGCAGCTGATGACCCTGACGCCGATTAGCACGATTTTTTCGTGGGGCATAGACAAGTTCATCGCAACGGTCTACAACGATATGCCGGCACTCAAATTCAAGGTAAACGGACGGCTGCACAAGGGAATTGTCATTGTCGCACTTAACGGGTCGGACTATTACGAGGTCTATCTTCAAAACGACACTGAAACAATCTTAATCAGCGACGAGGTTTGTTTCGACGAATTGGGCGACCTCATTGACGAACATATCGAGAGTGGAACAGACAAAGAGGAGTACGACAGGTTCTGCGAAGAACAACGAAAGGAGCTGCTGCGGTCTATGTGTTAAAACAAGTCCCTGTTAGGTCAAAATAACAGGGACTTGTCATTTGAGGCATCCTTTTGTACTGCTATATTTCCTTTTATAGTTGCAATATGGGTAAATTACACATCTTCAAGACGCGATCCTCTTTGCGATTTTTGTCTCAAATAGAGAATGTTTTACGAAAGTCTGTCATTAGCAGTGAATCACGCAGCTGCTCGGATACTTACGTTTTAAGCTAGTTTGATTTACCCTATTAACAGATAGATTATGTTTATCCATTTTGATTTGTTATTTCTTCTGCTTCTTCTTCGCTAAATCCCATTCGCCTTAGTAACTCGTATAAACTTTTATTAATGCTCGCTTTCCATGCTGGGACCTCAAAAAATTCACACACCCCATTCCATAATCTTTTAACAAAACGCACTAAACCATTGGAGCCTTTGTATAAAATAACCGGTTGTTCTAATGCATATTTTTCAATATTAAACAATACAGATTCTTTTGACTCATTCCTTAATCTATCATAACGAGGTTTAAAATCTGGTATTTCAGTTTCTGCAAAACATGACGCAATAATGCTTTTATACTTAAAGCCATGACTTTCATAGAATAGTTTGTTTTCCTCTACCCATAGAGACATTGGTTCTGTATTTTCACAACCAGTTTGCACTAAAATAACAGGAACCTTCTCCTGCATAACGGTTTCGACAAAAAAATTATAGTTATCACTAAAAGATTTAGTGATACGGCCTCTTGCAACATGTACTATTATATTGAATCCATTTTTAGATTTTTTTATAAGTTCTAATAAATTCTTAAACGACTCTGTTGCCTTGACGGTCCCCTTGTCGCTTTCGTTCAATCCAACGGTATCAGTAATGATATATGATTCATTATGATATATAAAGGGAAGATAGTTTTGTGATTGAAATGTAACCCCAACGGCTTTATTACTGACTGGTTTTTTTTCTCCAGATAAAGCGTTACATAAACTAGTTTTTCCTGTACCGGTCTCGCCAAATACTAATACTCTAATAGGTTCTTTTTGTTTCATAATAAATATTTTTAATAAAATGTCTTATCATATCAATGCATAGCGATTATCTATACGTTTGTTGCAAAACTTGCTTCTTGTAATTCTAAAAGTAATTTTTTAAATTATATAAATAATACAAGTCTACTAAATATTAGCCGTCCTCTGTTGTATACTTGGACTTGGTATGTCCCAATACCATATGTAGTCTTCTGTTCATTACCTCAACCCTAACACCACACATTATCCCCATCCACACCATGTCCTTTCCACTCATATTTTTGTTCCCCAAGATCAATTATGTTTGCTGAAATTCATATCCAATTTAAGGCTTGACGGTATTTTGTTGGCATTAACCCTTTGCCAATATTTTCTAATCTCTGATTTGCGCATGGAATTAGTCCTCCTTTACAAATTTATCTTCGTAATCTATCACCCATCGTGTGGATGATTCATATTTTGTTTTATATATTGAAGCCGGGGCCTCCTCAAAATAAATCGACGGACTGTATTTACATTCCATGAATGTCTGTGAAGGAATCGAAATCACTCTGGTCCTGTTATACATATCGTTACCATATCCAACAGAATACATGATTAATCTTTTATTTGTCATATTATGGATATAACCATTTGACATCCCGACAAACTTTTTAATTGTTTGTCCGGAGTCTTTATATGAGTACCACAAAGCAACCTGCTTATTGCATACCTCAGGTTTACCATATGTGTCTTCGGTAATCACACATACCGTTGATGTGGATAGTACCAACATGAACCCACAGAAAATGGCCAACACCATAGTGCAACCAATCCAATGCTGACGAAAATTTGTTTGTCCTTGTAATTTGGCTGCAATAATATATCCACATTTCTGATATATTATTCGAGACAAAATACATGTGGCAATACATCCGGTGAAGAATAGAAAAAGCAGCATATTAAAATTTCTTAACCATAAACTTAATGAATTTGACGAACTCGACTATAAAATATACAATGCCCCATGCGATTGCACCAATGTATATTTTATTCTCACTTGATATAGTGGCAGCAATGCCAATCCCTAGCACGGCTAGACTTAAAGCCATTGAAATAACATAGCCTTTTAATGATTCGTCATCGGTTGTTTGAGTCTCCTTTTTCATATTGCGATAGTATAACTCATCTTTTGAGGCAACTGCACCGTTATTACTTGTATCGTATAACTCATATCCGCATTCTTTACAATAGCGTGAGATATCATTATTCTCACAACCACAGTTTAAACATTTCTTCATTTTTAAGCTATATTAAATCACGTTTGTGAAAAGTGGTGTGGCTATTCCTCCCCAATATTATATACCATGAGTAGTTCTCAGTAGTTGCTCAGCTGTTGGTCGTCCATTCGGATCTTTTGACAAACATTCTATAATCGTTATTTTGAGTTTATCTGAACAATCGATGTCTATGTTTGGTATATCCATGCCATACCGTTGAAGTATTCCTCCTTGTTCAAACGGTAAATCTCCTGTCAGAAGTTCGAACAATGTTGCTCCCAATGACCAAATATCATTTGCCCAAAAAGGTAACGCATTCCTCTCGTAACGTTCAGGTGCCATATAAATTTCAGTTCCACATAACCGGTTATTATTGTTGGCTTTTGCTAGGCAGCCAAAGTCCGTTATACGAAATTCTCCAGAGTCATCAATCAAAATGTTATCAGGTTTAATATCAGAATGGATATACCCCTTGCTATGCAAATAAGTTAGTCCACCTGCAACATCTGAAATAAAACGCCAAATCTGCGCTTCATTCATTTTCCCGACTAGACGAGAAACAGAACCGCCGACACAAAATTTCATAACTAGAAAAGAGATATTGTCACCTTTACCATAGTTAAGTGCGTGCAATATATTTGGATGGTCTAATACATAAGAGTTTTGATATTCTGATTTAAAAAAATCATCCATATTATGAATGGAATCTATTATCTTGATGGCGACATCAATACCCGATATCTCATCATATGCAAGCCATGTATCCCCAAAGGCCCCAATACCAAGTTGTCTTTTCAATTGGTATCTTCCCCCAATCAGCATATCTGGCTTTCTTTTAGCACAGTAAGGCAATTGATTATTATTTACAGTATGTTTGTATATCTTTGAGAGCATCTTCATCTTATTTGTCGCTTATTTCATACTGAAGTTCAAACACAATAGCCTTGTTCGTAGCTGCATTATATAAAACATACATGCCATTAGTTAAGACCTCATTATTAAATGCTTTCACTATTGTGCCATAATTATTATTTACTGATATGGCCGGAATGGAGAATCTAACTATGTCTTCATAGGTTATCCCCAAAAAAATATCTGATTTCTTTTTTTCTCGACATTCTTTTAGTTTTAGGAGTTTCAACTCAACTTGATCTGATTCAAGCCATTCAACAGTGAGGGGGTTCGAGCCTATAATTGTTATTGTTTTGTTAGTTTGCATATCAGGGATTAAATACCCGGCTTTGCACACCATATCGGTAAAGACAAATACTTCGTTTTCAACTTTTACTTCTTTCGGATTTAAATAAAAAGTAGATGACGGACTATATTCTTTACATATAATTGCCTTGAAATGAGGTATTTGACCAGTTATCTCAGTAATTACTCCATCAAAATCCCCATCATAGTTCATAAGGCCGGAATCATCCGATAATTCAAAGTATACTCCATTCTCATTATGAAAACTTAATTTTGTTGTATTACCTCCACATAATGTCTCTCCATAAGGTTTTACCTTTTTTAGTTTTGCAGCTTGGACCTTTGCTTTAATTTTATCAAAATTGCATCCATGATATTGATAAAATTCGCTAAAAACATGTTCTTCTCCACGAAAAATCTCAAGCATAACACCAAGTGAATCAACCGTAATTAGATATGGGCGTTCTTCTGGAACAGTTGCATTTGACACCTGAATTGTTATGGCAGTTGTATTTTGTTTGCACACAAATGGTTTGATATGTGAAACCGTAGTATCTTGCAAAGCGTTCTGCATTGCATTAATAATTGTCTTTCTTGGCAGTCGGTTACTTACTTGAGCGATACCCTGAAATGATATAGCTACAGAGATTGTGGCAAGTATTATCCTAATATTTAGTCTCATATTTTATCCTCCTATATATGTTATCAAATAGTTTTCATTCGTCTTCTTCTCTAAGTCCTTTTCAAAATTGATATTAATATTATAAGATTGCATATCTGCCAAACTACCGGGATATTTTGACATAATACACATGTAAACCCCATCTCCATATTCGAGTGCAGTTATTCTAAAACCATCATCCCACTTTTCTTTTATTTTCTTTTCAAGATCAGAAGTGGAACTTGATGTAAAGTATGATTGGTCAGTATATTTAATACCACTGCCATAACTCATGACAACCGTCCATAATGAATTTTGACATGCAATACTTGTTATGTAATAATCTTTATTCCACCATTGTGAAATCCACTCTTTTAGCGAATTTCCCGGTGCTGCACATATCTGCTGATCTGTATACCCAGTCCCTTGCGTTGTAACAACTAACCACTCACTATTGCTTGATGCAAGAGATGTAATCATATATCCTTCTTCCTTTTGTTCGTGTACATATGCATCTGGCCATTGTGTTGTTTTTTTATAGGATTGATTTTTCCACTGAATACCTTTTGACATCACTATAAACCATCCATTTGAAGTATGTGCTGCTGAAGTAATATATCTATCATAGTTCCAATGATTTTTAATCTCAACTTCCCTAAGCGGCCCATTTGTACCACTGGTGAACCATGATTGAGAAGAAAGCCCAGAACCTTTAGAGGTTACAACAATGGTGACTTGTGCTGTCGCGATGTGTATGTAACCGGCTAATAATATGAGTGTAAATATTAGTCTCTTCATAATTATTTTGTGTTAATTGCTTACAACATATTATTGAATTTTATATATGAAAACGTTACCAGATTATCACAGGCATATTATGCGAAAAATTACCCCACATTACAGGATGTTGTTTATCTCTGCTTAATTGTTTCACATTCCTACTAACATAGTTGAAGATTTCATATGCAGTAATTGTCCGGTCTCTGTTGGCGTCTGCTTTACCAGACAATCCATCCTTTAAGCAAATTGTGAAAAAACCATTCGTCATATCTCGCCTTTCAATCGATGTTTCATTATCACGTGAGGATAAGAAAAGCATAACATTTGAATCTGAATGTTCTTGTTTAACAGGCTTTTTCCCCTGTCTCATATTGCCAGAGAAACAAGCGTCAGCAAATATCATCTTATTCTTACATTTGCTAGAACCCATTGCATCACGAATCAGTTTATAGGACAACTCTCCGTCATACGCGACAAAACCGCCTTTATAGCCATGGCCGCTAAAGAAAAATATGATAATATCATCCGTACTTGCATGGTCAAATCGAGCATGAATCTCGGATATGATGGCAGACTTTGTCGCATCTTTATCTAACAATATCGCAGTCGCAGAATCACCATTCTTATCTATCAACTTTTTAATTACAATGGCATCTTTTGTTGGCAGGTTAAGTTTGTTTATTGGGTTAGGGTAATCTCCAATACCAACAGCCACAAGAAGCACTTTTGAATGTGCTTCTTGTGGAGTAATCAAAAAACAAACTATTGTAAGTAGTAATATTGTTTTGATTTTATCTATCATAATTCTATGCTAAATCTGCAGGGTCTGCATCATTGACATAATCAGGCAAGTTTTCATTGGAGGCATAATACTGTTCAACCTCATCGTGAGAGCCACTACCATTTCCACTGACCTGGGCAATCTCTGTAAATTGAGAAACAGCCATGTGCTGATCTGTTATATCGACGATTTCATTTTCATCCAGCTGACCATCACCGTTTAAATCGGCAACCATAAGGTCAAATTGGTTATCCTGACCATCGACATCAATGAAGTATACAGCTTGACCATTTATGCTTGCTGCACCGATATTTGAAACGGAGCCATCCTCATTCTGGACTTGCTCAACCCCAAGGACTTCTACCGTGAGATCCTCTTCTTCCACTTGTTCTTCTGGTTGTGCGTTCTGATGTGTCTGCGCCTCTGCTGTATTACCTGCATAGTATTGATTACTGTTAGATGTTGTATCGACACCAATTGTAGAACTAACAAACTCGTCACGCTGGTCGGGTGTCATTGCATTCCACTCGTTTGCATAATATGTACCATACACATTGCCATGCCACACAAAGCATCCTCCTGCACCAACTTCATGACGGGCAGTTGCAAATGCCTCACTGAATGACATATCATCGGTAACACCAGAAGCTACATTCCCATGTGCAACAATTGTTTCCGTTGTTTCCTCGACGTTCTCATCTAAATTTTCTTCCGCTATACCCTCAGTGACATCAATCGGGGCAGCCGTTGCGGCAAAGGTACCAGCAGAGCCGAGCATAATTCCAGAAACACCACCAATCATTACTTCTTTCCATTTCGTTTCAAATTTGTTGGTCATACCAACAGTTGTCTCTTTCTTTTCCATATTTCTATTGTTTGTTTTGTTTGTCTGTTGATGCAAAATTATGTATGCAAATCTCTATATACAAGCATTTTTAGCCGTATTGTATGTAGGGTATAGTTTAATACATATAAGACCGTTTTGCAAAGATTATCCTTGATAATTACAATTACACGAATTGCATTTTTTCCTGGATTTAACCGTATCATATGGAACAAATCCATGAAAATTTCGACATTTTGGATTTGGGCAAACATAATTCTCACGGAATTGATCATCCAATTCTCGCTTTTTCACAATGAAGGAGTCATCCGTTTGGTTCCCTTTTAAATAAAAATAGATTCCCATTACTAACGCACCTATTACAAGCACCGCTCGCAACCACGAAGGAATAGGAAATGAAGGAATTACAGATGGAATTATTACGCATAACATAGACACCTGCGACACAATACCTTGCAATTTCTGCTGGTTCTGTTTCTTCTTATCCTCCAATTGAAGACGAAGTAATGCTTTATCGTATCGTTCCCACACACGTCTTAAATGTTTAATTGAATAAGTTGGTTGATAACCTATAAGTTTTAGAATATGCGGTAAGTTTATTCTGTATTGGTCTCCACCTAACTCTATAACACTTGACGAACTAATCTTACACATCTCAACAGATTCCCCATTAACATATGTGACATTCATCTCATTGAGATTCTCCAACCGCATACCATTTGTACTTATCACAATACGACAATGGGCGGCTCCATCTGCAGGATTATATCTACTTACAGAGTTGGGAACACTATTCCCGACATCTATTCTATATGGTTTTTGCCCGTCAACCACTACTACTAATTGATTTCCTTGAGGTTCCCTGCCTATAACGAGTTCCATACTACTGCAATGAAGTTTTTATTAAAATGTGTTTTAACTCTTTAAGAGCATCCTTTCCTATTTGCAGTTTGAAGACAAATGAGACTCCATCACTCAAAACAATTTGTTGATGAATTGTATTAATTGAGAAAACGTGTCGAAGGTTAATAATGTATTTCTTTCCAACTCTTGCGAATATAGATGCTTCTTCATGTAGTTTTTCATTTAGAAGAGCTTGCATCTTTGATAGATTAGCACATATTACGCCTTTTATGTTGCTTATTGATATTATATTCGTATAGTTTCCATCGGCTTCAAAGTACACTATACTATTAATATCCATACGCAACAATTCATCGCGCGTGTTGAGAACCAAATAATGAGTATCCGTCTGCATATCTTTATTTATTATCAAATTTGAGATTTGTCTTACCAATGGTTATAATGTCCCCAAAATCCAAGTACACTTTTTCTCCTATATAGACTTGTTTTCCATTCACCAAGACAGGATTTGACGCATTTAAGACTTTCATAATATAATCAAAACCAAACTCATCTGCCACAATATCTACCGATATTGAACGACGACTTATCGTCTCATCCCCACTCAGAGATATGTCACTTGGTTCTTCAGCATCTTCTCGGCCTATGATAGTTCTACCTTCTGAAAGTTGATAACGCTCAGCTACGAGCCCAAACATTTTCTTTCTTGTCAGATATATAGTATCTTTAAGTGTTGGTCGATTCTTTGCAATAGGCTTATCCTCGGTCTCTCCGGGAATATAGTCGTATAAGTGAGGCTTACTATTATCCTTTTTATATACTGTCTTTTTCTTATCAATATTCTGACTTTTTTTGTTCTCTGCATGATTATTAGAGGCTTCATCCTTTTTTGAGCTTTCCTTATGCTCATTCGGATTCACCGAAAAGAATGAATACATTTGTGGCGCAGTTGTCGTATTGAAAAGAATATGCAAATTATGCTTACATGCCGGACAAACAAATTTGCATTGTTCCTGCGACCTCTTTTTCTGTAACTGGACCTTATTGCCACAGTGAATACAAATTACATCTATAATTATTTTTGTTTCCATATTTACTATTCTTTTTCAGCAATACTTGTCCTGCATATAACCCTTACGGCCACTATACTGGCTTCATAAAGCAAGTATAATGGTAAAGAGACAATGATGAGTGTAAGAATATCTGGAGGTGTAATTATTGCCGCAATTACAACAATAAGAATGAATGCATGCTTTCTGTATGTTGCCATAATGGAATGATTGATAATACCCATTTTTGCCAGAAGAATAGCAAGTATCGGTAACTGAAATACCAAACCCATAAGAATTGTTAAAGAGATAAATAACGACATATATGAATCAAGGGATATTAGCGATTTAACATTCTGAGATACGCTATATGTCGCAAGGAATCTACAAGATATTGGAAATAAAATCCAATATGAGACAAGCATACCAACAACAAATAACAGATAGACTGATATAAATACACGATAGGTGTATTTTTTTTCTGTCTCATACAATGCTGGTGATATATATTTTATTATCTCAAATAATACATATGGAGAAGCTAACATTATCCCGGCATAAAACGATACCGACAAGTGCGCCATAAATTGGCTGGAGATATCGGTTGTAATAAGTTCTATGTTTTCCGGATAAATGTTTACGCTTATCCCAAAGGCATGGACACAATTCCTTAATGCATCAAAAAACCAAAAGTCAGATTCACATGGCCATAAGAGTATTTTAAAAATCGGAGCCTTAAAACAAAACACTAAAATCATAAACAACATTATGACACATAACACCTTGATAAGCATCTTTCTGAGAACTTCAAGATGCTCACCAAAAGTCAAATGATTACCATAATGTTGATTGTTTGACACCTTATTTTGTTTTTATTTCATCTTCATCTGGCAACTTAACCACATTATCATCTTGTTTGTCTTCTTTAAGAGGCTCATTCATGCCTTGCTTAAAGGAACGCACACCCTGACCTAAACCCTTCATAAGTTCAGGTAATTTCTTCCCTCCAAAAAGAAGAAGTACCAATGCACCAATTAGTAAAAGTTCTGTAGTGCCAATCATACACAGTTTCATTACCAGGCTATGTAATTATAATAATTGTAGTAATTCCAATAATTCGCATAATTGTTGTAATTCGCATAATTATAGTAGTTTCCGTAACTCGAATAACTGCTGTAACTACTATAGCTTCTGTAACTTGCATAGCTGCTATAACTACTATAACTATAATAGCTATAATAACTGTAATAGCTACTATAACTCCTATAACTATTGTAACTATTGTAGCTGCTGTAGCTTCTATAACTGTTGTACGAAGAATAAAAACTATTGTATGCAACAATAGGCGTTCTTCCTTCCGACTTGCTCTCCCCTGCAAAAATGTCAATTGGTGCGACACTGGCAAGTGATGCGGCTGCTGCAATTTTCCCCATTCGCTTTAACGCATCACGTCGGGTAATTTTGTTTTTCTCGTTCATGTCTCTATTTATTTAAAATACTCATTGCTATATCTACAATCTTGTTTTCGTCAAAACTATTCATACAATGTCTTTCATGAAGAGGACACATCGTGGAATAATTCTCAGACACATGCGGTCCCAAGCAATCATTTGTATATATACACTGACTCTTATTCGCAGTAAGACATATGTGACCTTTATATCCATATCGTTCAGGTTCAGTAGGACCAAATAATGCAATAGTGGGTGTATGAGTTGATTTTGCGGCGTGCATAACATAGTTATCAGGTGTAATTACCAGATTTGTCCTTTTAAGTATTTCAAGTACCTGTATAGGTGTTGTAACACCAAGTAAAGAATATGCTCCTCTAATAGGAATATCTCCATAATTACCTATCTGGATAACCGTACATTGTAGCGATAGCAATCTTTCAACGATGCAATGCCACTTAAATGGGTGCATCATTTTTCTTGGACTTTCCGAGGAGAAACTGATTGCTACAGTACGTTTTGTCCAAGGTATATTTTTCAGTAATAAATCTGTTTTTTCATCTGGTTCCTTTTCAACCGTATATAGTGTATCATCAGTAAAATCCGTAACACCAAATATTTTAAGAACAATACTAAGCGCTCTATTATGCATATCATTGAAGTCAGGACGGCTCCAGTAATCATTACGTACAATGTCAGAGCCTTCCGGTGGACAGCCAATTTTTTCGATTGCAGGATGTCCAATAAAAAACTCAGTATAGCGAGCTCGCCGGCTCATACAAAATTTTCTGTCATATTTCTCATGTGCGCGTTTTAATGCAGTTGAAAGCATGATGATATCACCAAGCCCTCCAACTGGATCAATCCATATTGGATTGTCTGAACAAATACGTTCAGGAGATAGGTATTCAACTCTATTGCTCATTTTGTTTGCGTTGTGGGAATTTAAGCCCAGTTATGGGTTCAAAATATTTCTTTAAAAACAATTTGCGCGAAACGCATTGATCTGTTTTCCGATTAAAATCTTTATATCCATTATATGCATCAAGAGGACATCCGCCGTGGCAGATTCTCCAATACTCGCACCCTTTGCAATCTGTATCTTTCAGCAAATTCACGCGATTGTCAACCTGCACTCTTTGCTTATCTGCAAAAATCTCCTTCAATGATTTATCCTTAATATTTCCATACAATAAAATATCCCAATCAGCAGCTCGCCCACATTGTGCTGTTTCTCCATCAGGGCCCATGTAAAGATGCAGTCCGCACGTTGGAGAGTCGCAGCAGCCTAAGCAATTATAGTCAGATGTATAATGTTTGAGATAGGTATCGAACGGATCAACATGAGGGTATCTGTCTCTATGTTCCCACCATTCTTTAAAAATGACGCCCAAAAAATCCGCAAATTCTTCTTGAGTTATCATCATGTCGACAGACTCTTGTGCAGCATCATCATATATCAGAACTGGATGGATATCAAATCCTCCTTTCAATTTCAGATTTGATAAATGATGGAATATCTCTAATGGTTTATCCAAAACAGCTTTTGTGACAACGTAAATAAAGCCCCACGTTACACCATTTTTATTGAGCAGATTAATTCCATCAAAGAACTTCTTATTGTATAATCTGCTGTCTCGAACCTTACCCAAACCCCGAACTCCATGGATAGGTTCGTAGCTTGTTCCTATGACGTGTATGCCCATTTGTAAAAACACATCAAGGAACTGTTGATTAATCATTGTTAAATTTGATTGAACGGCAAATTTTAATCGGTCCTTGGTGTTAGAGCATATTTCGTCTGTATACAGCAAAGCCTTTTTATATAATTCAAGCCCTGCCATGCAGGGTTCGCCTCCATGCCAAATTACACGAATTTCTTCATTCGGAAATTCTACAAGATATTCATTGAAACGCTCAAACACGACTTTGAGCAAATCAAATGGGATCGTTCTTGGTTTTTTGCGATGCACAACATCGCAATATACACAGTTAGCATTACAAGCCTCTGTCGCTTTGAATATTATAGTTGGCATCTTTGTGGGTGAATTTGTTGTACTTTTGTTTTATAGAACTCTATTGCATCCAGTAGTTCCGTCATTATTTCTCTACACCGATTGTTTGTGCAAGTGTTATGTTGGTCAAAGTACCCCATACAAACACGGAATGCAGGACAGAATGTACATTTATGCGATTCAATGAACCACTCTTGCCATTTGTACGAGTATGTCTCAACCGCAGATGAAAATGCGTCTGACTTCAAATGCGGATATGAATCACTTAATATATTACCATTCTTTAAATCTTGTTCCGAGAATGCCATATTCATATCTTTATCAATATGAATATATCTTGTCGGATTGATGAACTCAGCTAATCTGGGACTAACATAACTCTCTCCATCGTAGTATCTCTCCATAGTAGAGAATGGCTCGATTGGCGCATGAGGCATTGTTCCATAGAAAGTATATGTAACCAAATCCAGTAAACTGTCTGTTAACTCGCTTTCTGGTGTTAATTTTATACCAGAGTGAATTCCTAACGAGGACAGAATTTGTGCATCTTTACATGAATGTTCTTCAGAAGATGTGAAAATAACAATAACATTGAGTCGCTTTAAAACCTCAATCTTTTGAACCACATTCCTATATTGCCCCAAACGATTTATATATAAAATTATCGGGGTATTACACCAAGCAGGATTGACATCAATAGTTTCCAGAGAGGCAAAATTATCTTGATATATGAAAGCATCTATTTTTGTACTCTCATCTAAATGACCTTGGATGTTAAGTATATCATCCAGATTATTTATCTTGATAACTAAGGCACGTCCCTTTAACTGCTCCTCAATAGGCCAGTTATACTCACATACGAAAACATGCGTATTGGGATTGTTATTTGAGCGGATAAACTTGTGCATTTCGTATTTTTGTTTCGTTTACAAATTTGTTTAGACAATGTGACAAGCACCCGCCAGAACACATATCCTTCTGGCGATAGTTGCAATAATCACACTTCTCATAAAGTCCTCCAATTTCAACACGAACAGATTTATGGAAGGATTCAAAATACTCACATAGTTCTCTATGATTTTGAAAGTCCAATAATGATTTTCTTTTATATCCAGACAACGGGAAACAAGCCCACACGTCCAAATCTGGTCCAACATCTATTGCTGGGCCACATTTGAAATTAACATGCCCCATTGTATGCTTAAAAAGTTTTCCTATTTCCTCGTCTGTAAATACACACATAGGCATTCCACAATCGAACCCAACATGAATATCAAAGGCATCGAATGTCGGAAGATAGTTCATTAATTCCTCCGCCATTTGTCGTAGATTTTCTGGCTGAATGCACATATTTTTCTTCCCAGGAATAGGATGCGCTAAACCAAGCCTTATATGTCTTTGTAATCCATATTTATTTATTGTGTTTAATGCGTATGAATAATCAAATTCCAACTTATATACATTTATGCTCAAAGTCGTAAACCTGGCAAAAGCATTAAAAAATCTTCCAATAGCCTCATTTTCCGAAAACGGTGTCTCCTTCGGATTATTAAGATTGACAACGAAAGACAACATCGTTGGATCAACACATTCTAGTCTGTCAATAGCATCAATAAGCATTTTTTCGCTTACAACTCCAGATGTGAATACAGTAACGTGCATTCCCCGGCTTATAATGTATAGAATATAGTCGATAATCTCCGGATGCAAAAAAGGCTCACCTCCAAGCAGTGAAATATTTGTGTCTCCACCTGCTTGGAAGAAATCGACAATGTAAATTAAATCTTCCCAGCGAAGAATATCTTCAGGAGGGGCATCGTGCATATGCTTTCTAGCAAAACAATACGGACACGATCTAATACATTTCTGAGTTAATAATATGTTCGGCATATTTTATTCTATTATAAATTCCTTTGATGTTATCATCACTGATTCTACATTGTAGTTTAGTGTATCTGATGAATTAATATTTTTTAGATAATGAGATGTGCGAAGCAGAAAGTTTGCAATCTCGCGCGCCTTGTGTATGGAATACAAATCGCATCGAAGTTGCATAGGTAAAAGTTCCTCCCAGTCATCACCATTTTTTACTTTCACTTCTCTCATTATGCGTCCAATCACAGTTCCCTTTTCAAAGAAAACACAGTTATAAGTAATCTCCCCATTCCCATTTGTGTTAATTCTTCTGATATCTTGTCCCAAAATTTGATATACATACGGCTCGTATTTATTAGTATTAGATACAGAATAGCCAGCCATTACGCCAATAATGTGCAGATTGTAATCCATAATCTGTTTTTTTATATAGGGCATGAGTTCATGTATGGACGGTACATTTTCAGTCCATTTTGTTTTCACGTCGTCAAGAACATCTATAATGCTACCATCATATTGGTACTCATCTGCTTGATGAAACACGAGTGCATATCGCGACCAAAAGCTTACTACATGCTGATGTCCAGTTATCTCTATCTTATTAACACAATTATTCTCATCGACGGATTGATAAAAAGAATCAACCCCCAATGTTGATAAGACAATTCCACTTGGTGTATAGACTGCTGCAATCATTTGTAATAATAGTTATAGACACAACCGAAATCCAAATGGAGCCATCGCAGTGGAATATCTAGAACTTCCTCTACTCGTTGTTCGCACAGAGCCTTTGTCTCCACCGTAATATCCTCCTCGCAACACTCGTTGGTTCTTGTCAATTTCAGGGTCTCCAGTATTATAATTCGTGTAAATATCTTGACACCACTCTATAACATTCCCACACATATCATATAGGCCTAACGCATTAGGAGTTTTCCCTCCCACAGCATGAATAGTATTGGTACTATTTGATGAATACCATGCATATGAGTCAGGACTACTACCTCCTGCATATTTGGAATATGTATCCGAAATACGCCTGTTAGATGTTAATGTTGTTTTCGCTGCGTATTCCCATTCGGCCTCAGTAGGGAGACGGAAGTTGCGTCCTGTAATCCGGTTCAACTTTTCTATAAACAGTTGACAATCTTCCCAACTAACATTATTCACCGGGTAATTATCATTCACCTGTGTGGAAGGATTACTATTCATTATGACAGTCCATAGTTTCTGAGTAACTTCATATTTCCCCATATAAAAATCTCCAACCTGACGAGTCTTTGCTGGTTTTTCGTTCGCATCGGCATATGTATCATTGGGATCGTCACAACCCAGTTTGAAAGTGCCTCCAGGTATTTTTACCATGTCGAATGAATAACCGTTGATTGTAAACGTTTCGATCTCGTTCTCAAACTTTTTCCCCTGATCTGCGCCCCCAAATGGAATATTTGAGATTATATAAATTAACATTGCGACAACGCCAGCACTTAACAATATTAGCGGATACCTTGGACGTGAACGCTGGTCATTAAATCTCTTAGTTTTTTTTGTAGGATGTTGTTTTTTTACAGGTGCATCAGGAATATCCTCGCGAACAAACATTCTCGAGACTTCTTCTGCCGTTGGTCGATCATCCTTATTCGGCTGCATACATAGTTCAACAATGCGCCTAAGCTTTTCATCTGGAATCTCAGAGAAATCTACTTCTGCACCATCAAATAATAGTTGACGTCCTGTGGACAATTCATCAAAAGGAAGGCTTCCAGTTGCTAATTCATATACTGATATGCCAAAAGAAAATATATCGCCTTTTCTATCAGGACGACGATCTTCTTTTTTTGAACTGAATTTCTCTGGTGGGGCATACGCTTCCGTCATACTGGTTCCTTGGTTCTTCAGGTTTACACTATGACTGAGCTTAGTTTTCGTTTTTGTGCTAATACCAAAATCGCTCAAGACGTAAATTGGAGAACCGCCTGTAGTATCAATCAAAATATTAGCCGGTTTAATATCTTGATGGACAATAGAATTTGAATGAAGATACTTTAAGCCATTAGCAATTTGAATTACCGCCACAGTTAATTCTTCTGTGGTCATCTTGCCTAATTTCTTATCAAGACTTCCTCCACTGCAAAACTTCATGACTAGGTAAGGAATGTTTCCCCAATTGTCGAAATGTTCTGCCTTCAGAATATTAGTATGGTTAAGCCCTTGCATTCGGGTATATTCAGCAGAAAGGTCGTTTATTCCATCTTCGTCAAGATTGGTATAAATTTTTAATGCTACAATGGTTCCTGTTGTTTTATCAGAGGCTTTCCAAACATCTGCAAAACCACCGACTCCAATCAACTTTTCAAGAATATATCTATCATGAAAGATATCTCCTGACTTAAATTTATGTATAGCTTTATTGTCCGCCATGATTCCTTGTTTTTAGATTCTATATTCACCACTATATTCGCCAATCTCTCTATTGGGTTCTTCTTGTTGCTGAAAGCTATTTTGCTGTCCTCTCCATGGATCATTCTGTCCACGTCGTGGATGACCATTAGGCCGCATGTCTTCGTCATCGTATACTTTATAGTATCGAAGTGCTTTTCCGGCATTTTCAGAAGTATTATTAATCTGTCGTAAAATCTCTTTTTGCTTCTGATCCAACACTTTCACATCCGGCAACGAATTCAAATTGCGAGTGTTTTCAATAAAATCTTTAAGAGCATTGGCTTCTGCACTTGTAAAATGCCTGCGACTTTGTGCATTAGTTATAAATGTCCTTATCACATTTATCGAATTGTAAGTATTGCCCAATAACTCTAAATAATCTTTAGATACACGTATGGTTTGCTGATTGTTTATTTGTTCTTGTATCTTATTGGGATCATAGTTTCCTTGAACTCCATTATTGTTATTAGTATTTCCATTTATGCTATTAGTATTTGTGCTTGAATTTCCGTTATTGTGATTCCCTCCATTATTGTTAGGCGTTCCATTGGGATTATGCCCATTATTATGGCTACCTGCATTCTGCGTGTTTCCTCCGTTACTACCTGTACCTATATTGTTATTGCTATTTTGTGGCGATCCCTGATTCCCATGAATGTTACTATTATGAGTATCTACATTTTCAGTGCTCTCTATGGAGTAGATATTTGAATTATTATATCCATTTTTCCCTTTTGAAAAAAGCCATATAATACACAATGCAATTAAGGTAACGACGACAACAACAATGATATATTGTTTATTGCTTTGCCAAAAATCGGTCGTTATATTTGTATCTTTTCTGACTTGTTGTGGTTTAGGCGTGTCAGACTTTGCGAGTCTTTCATTATACCCAACTGCTTTTCGTGTTGGGATTTTACCACCATCAATGATACAAGCGACTTCAATAGTAGTATTATCGGCCCATCCTTTATTTTCCCCTGCATACCACAGATGTTTTAATGCATCTTCGGAGGATGTGCAATTTTCAGATAATACCGATTCAAGTTTATCATCTCTTAACAATCCGCACAATCCATCACTGCAAAGGAGAAAAACATCTCTACGATGAATAGAATAGATTTTAAATTCTGGAGCTACACTTTCTCCACTATCACCTAATGAGCGAGTTATAATATTACCATCTGGATGCTCAAACGCATCTTCCTCTGGAATCTTCCCTTCGTCAACTAATGACTGGACGTAAGAATGATCATGAGACAAGCGAATAAGTGAATTTTGTGGGTTATAGCAATATATACGACTATCTCCACACCAACCACAGTATGCTTTTTCTCCTAATAACCAAACCATGACAACGGTGCTTCCCATACCCTCCGATTCACGATGCTCTTTAGCAAAATTCTTTATCAGTTGGTCCGAATAAACAATAGCATTTTTCATGAAGGAGATAATAGCCTCATCATCATTCAATATATTTTCTGGGATATCGGAAAACTGTTTCTTTATACCCTCGATGACAAACTCAGACGCTTTTTCGCCGGATTTCATTCCTCCCATACCATCAGCAACAACCATTAGAGCACCTTTTGAGGATAGCTCAATGTCCGTGTCATTCCCAACAGATGTTATTTCATCTATTTTCTCAAGATTCGGGCATATCCAAAAGTTATCTTGATTTTGAGATCGCCCCGCCTTATCGCATCTTGCGGCAACATTAAATGTAATTCGGCTCATTATTATCTGTATTTATCCGGTTGCATTAAATAATTTTGTATGTAATCCTTGATTCCTACACTTATTGATTGCATTTCGTGGGTATATCCACATTCCCTCAATTTCGTAATATTCGCACACGTATTGTTCTGATATTGATTACGAATGCTCTCAGGCATATCAATATATTCAATATCACATTCTTCATTAATGTACATGGCTACATTCCTAGCAACTTCATTGAAAGATGTCTTGTTTCCAGTCCCGACATTATAGATGCCAGATAACTCAGGATGGTTTAGAAACCAAATTATAACATCTATACAATCATCGACATATACAAAGTCTCTTAATTGTTCGCCATTTCCAATACCTGGGCAGTTTGAGGCAAACAGACGCATGACTCTTGAATCTCTTGCTTGTTCATAGAAAGTTCGGACAACGCTTTGCTGGCGACCTTTATGGTATTCATTAGGCCCATATACATTAAAAAACTTCAATCCAATAACCTGTGATGTGTTATTTCTGAAACCACGATGTGCAGATATATATAAATCTACTTGTTTTTTGCTCCAACCATAAACATTTAAAGGCATAAATTCTTTTAGTGAGTCAGTATCATCTGAATCATTAAAGCCTTTATATCCATTTCCATACGTTGCAGCAGAAGATGCATATATAAATCGTATTTTATTACATTGGCAAAAATTGAATAAATCTAATGTTAGACGATAATTAAATGACATTATCAAATCAACATTATTCTCAGTTGTTGATGATATACCACCAAGGTGAATAATAGCATCGATCTTAGTTTGATTCTCATTCAAAAAACGCCACATTATATCTGGAGATACAAATTCCACATGAGAGCGTTTTGCAACGTTTCTCCATTTATCATTGTTGCCAAACCAATCAATACCTACAATTTTATCATACCCCCTTTTTTCCAACTCGTATAGCAGGTTGGAGCCGATAAAACCTGTTGCTCCTGTAACTACAATTCTACTGTCATTCATGTTTCATTAGATTTAAAATGTTCGACGAGGACAGAGAACCATAAAAAGGAACAATCTCAACACGGCCGCCATATGATTTTACATAGTCGGCACCAACTATATTGTCAATTGTATAGTCAGCACCTTTCACAAGTATATTTGGTTTTAATTGGGTAATTATTTCATATGGAGTATCTTCTTCAAATTGAATGATATAATCAACGCATGAAAAAGCAGCTATAACAGACGCTCGGTCAATATATTTATTTATTGGACGATTGTTCCCTTTTATACTACGGACAGATGCATCTGAGTTTAAGCCCACGACGAGAATATCTCCTAACTGTTTTGCTTTTTCTAACAAGGCAACGTGTCCAGCATGTATAATGTCGAAGCATCCATTTGTGAAGACGACAGTCCTTTTCCCTCTAACCTCATTTATTATTGAAATCGTAGAATGCTTTCTGTTTGACATTAAGAGGTCTGATAAAAGAACCAATCCTGTCCCAGCTTGGGCCACTTTTCTTGCTGCTGCCAGGTTTGATATTTTTAACATATCTTTGAATGAAATATTTCCCTCTAACAGCAACATCGCAATAAAAGCTGTTACCATATCGCCAGCGCCTGTAACATCTGATATTGCAACATTAATTGATGGACAATTAAAAGCTCCGTCCGCCTTTGAATATCCAATCATTCCATCTTTTCCTTTTGTCATTACAACATATTGGCAGTCAAGTTGCTTACAGATAAAATTTAGACAATTAAATTCTGATTCCGCATTTTTATCTAAACCATAGGCCCGAAATAAATTACCAAATTCTTTTTGATTTCCTTTTATTAATGTAACTCCACGAAATTTGTCTATTGAACTATATTTAATATCAACAACAGACTTTGTATTGGAAATCTTACATGATTGAATAATGGAGGTGCATAAGTCTTCTGATAAAGTTCCTTTATCATAATCAGAGAGTATAACTGCACCAAAATAACCCGATTCAATCAAATGTAATAATGCAATGTAATCTTCCTTGATAGGGGTATATTGAAAGTCTCTATCAACACGCAAAAGTTGTTGATTGTTAACTGTTAAATATCTCGTTTTTCGTGTTGTAACAATTTCATCTTTTTGAATTATCATATTGCAGATGCCATTGTCAACAAGTTTGCTCATAATTATAGAGCCAGTATCATCCTTCCCGATACAACTCCATATTGATACATCATAATTGGAACGAGAAAGCTGAAAGGCAACATTAGCAGCTCCTCCCAATGATGTTTTAGGCGGTAAACAGTTATTTAAAACTACACATGGAGCCTCTGGTGATATTCGATCAGCACATCCATAGATATACTCATCTAGCATAACATCACCAACTACCAAAATTTTTGTATTTACAGCTCCAGTCATAATTAGACATTGTGAATTTTAATATACAATGCACCTATTCGTTTTGCAAACAGCATATCTGAGAAAGAATCACCAATCATTAATGACTTTGAATAATCAACCATTGGATAATCGTGATTTATTTGTTTGGCTAATCCTATATTGGGTTTCCGATTTGGTGAATCTGACTCTCTATCCGGACATGTATATATACCTGTAACACGTCCGCCGCGTGAAGTAATTTGTTCTATAATGTAGTTATTTATTTCATCTAGTTTTTCTTGCAACATAATGCCTTTACCTATGCATGCCTGATTTGATACAATAAATATATAATCGAAACACTCTGAAAGTCGTTGACAATACGAAAGAAATATATCGTTCAAACGAATATCTTCTATTGACATAACGTAATCATTAGGAATAAGATGATTAATAACACCATCTCGATCTAAAAGAAGAGTGTTGGCTTGAGATTTCGCCGCTATTTCAATTGCATATTCCCATACCTTGGATTGGCAATCATCTCCAAATTTTTGTTCAACAATATGGCATATAGCATGAAATATATGCATTGCCATATCCTGTATGATATCTGTTTTGAAACTACTTAAGGTTATAACATTTGCACCGAGTTCCTTTAAAATATCATTGGAGTTCATGCCAACCAGTGCATATGTTTTAATTCCTATTATATTTGCTTCTGAAACTGCTTCCAAAATATTCTTTGACTGTCCAGACCCAGATAACACAATAAAAATATCGTTGACTTTACCTATGCCGGCAAGTTGTCTTGCAAAGATTTTTTCATATCCGTAATCATTCGCAATACAAGTTATAGTTGAGATATCAGACACTAAGGAAATAGCCGATATTGGATTTCTTTTTATATGTAATTTGCCCATCATTTCTGCTGCTATATGTTGTGATACGGCTGCAAATCCTCCATTTCCACAAAGAATAACCTTACCTCCACAACGTATACTTTGGATAATGTCATTTGTTAAATTTAGAATAGTTGACATTATCAATGCGTCATCGCATAGAGCTTGAAGATCTCCAATAAAGTTGTTTATATTGCCGCGAAACAAGTCCGCATCTTGTCTTATATTCATTCTTTCTAAATCTATTTAATAGGCATCTCTTATTAAGAGATTGATAATTGTGTAATAGATAAAAAAACAATGAATTATAAGATGGTTAAATACAGTTTGCTAAACAATTTGATGTATTATCTCAAAACTCAGAGACTTTGTGAATAAAAATAGCAGCGAAATGCTTTGTTATTCAATTTTATGTTATAACTTTGCACATTGTTAAGTATCTCTTAATAAGAGATTTAGATAATTACTAAACAAAAAAAACATGAATAAAATTCATGTTTTAATAATTAGAGACTTTTTATTATTTTCGCATTTGCCCTGTCAACAACGGATGTATCAAGTGAGCTAAGGTAGATTTGTGTTGTCGTCTCGGAATCATGTCCCATTCCTTCGCTAATAACACTCAATGGTATCCCTTTAGCCTTTGCAACCGATGCCCAACTATGCCTTGCTACATATAGTGTCAATGGGATAGATACCCCTGTCATTCTTGCGATTGTTTTCAGATTGTAGTTAATATTAAAACCGACATTACGATAAATACATCTTTCATTTGTTCCACTGTTCTTTATAATTGGGAGAAGATATTCAGACTTATTCTCAGGATACTTATCCAGAATCATTTGCATCTCCTTAGTCCAACCAATTATAAGTTGTTGTCCAGTCTTACGGCGTCGATATGCTATGCTTCCATTTTTTAGGTTCTCTTTTTTCAGAAATGCCATATCAATAAAACTCATGCCGCGTAAATAGAAACTCATCATAAACATGTCCCTGGCAAAATCCAGATGAGGTTGAAGTGTTAAATCCAGTGATTTGATTTTTTTAATGACGGCAAGCGGCAAAGCGCGTTTAATGGTTTTATCCACTCCCGTATATACACGTTTGAATGGATGGCGGTTGTCTATTATATCTTCTTCAACAGCACGATTGTATGTTGCTCTTAGTATTCTCATATAAAATGAAATACTATTGGGGACAATCCCCTTATTTTGATTCCACGCTTCATAGCTTTCCATTATTTCAGGTGTTAAGCATTCCAGCATTATATCCTCATTGTTTCGGAATCTTTTAAAATTGTTGAGCGTTGTTTTATATGTTTCTGACGTGCGGATTTTCCCATTCTGTTTGAGCTTGATAATGATGCTTTCCATGTAATTAAAAAGAGAATATCTATTTGCATAGAGATTGAATTTTTCAATTACTTCATCTGCAGAATATGCTAAACCCTTTTCGTCAAATTCATGGATTATCTTTGTCAAACGATCCATATCCCATCGTATTCGTTCTTTGACAGATAGAATAAAAGACTCTCTTTCGGATTTTCCGATTGATTTAACCATAGAACGAGTTTCATCCCATTCATATGTATAAACTTTATATCCTGTAAGCAACTGTCGTACCTTACGTTCATGGATAATTTGATAAAAGATAGAACCTTCGCATTCACATATTGTCGAAGGTCGAAATTTAATTTTTATTGTTGCCATATAGTCTATATTAAAATAAGCGAATTAGATATTAATTATACGACAACTTTCATTTTGCATTCTTCTTGTTGCTGATGTCAGCTATCATTTCTTTTACATCCTGTCCGACCTGCACGAAGTTTTTGTAGAGGATTCGTTCACGTTCATCACGCGACTTGAATGTGTAGAATTTGGGCAGTGGTGAATATGCCGCTTCTTCTTTCTTAATTTCAGCCATGTCGAAATCCGTCTTGCAGAAGAATTTCGAGGTCTTGAACTCGTCGGACTCCTGAATGTTCATCGATCCGCCGACACCGACCTTTGTCTGCACGAAGTCGCGGGCTGACTGACCGCATATCCAGCCGGTCGGCATATCCGATATTTTCGATGCCGGCACGAGGCTGTCCATATTCTCATTGAGATTGATGGAGGTCTTGTCGCGGTCAATCGTTACGCCCTTTTTGAGCTGCACGACCTTGCCGAAGATGTCGCTCGAAAGCCATTCCAGCGTCTCTTTGGCTCGTGCCGAGCCGCTCACCACATTGCCGACAGTCGTGATGATTTTCTGCATACCCACCTTGCCGTAGTCGGCTTCGAGCTGCGGCAGCTCCTGAAATCCGAGCGTTACGCTGACCTTGTTGCTTCGTGCCGTACCTATCAGACGGTCGATCTTGTGAAAGTAGAGCGTCGGCAACTCGTCCACGATGATGCTCACGGGAACATTCTTGCCCTGACCGGTGTTCACACGCGTTACCAAACGGTTAAGAATAAGCGCATTCAACGCCCCGATGATGCTCTCCATCTCCGGGTCGTTGGCGATAAGCAGATAGCTGGGCGACTTGGGGTCGGAGACTTTCAGGTCAAAGTCATCACCGTCCTTGTGGAATATCCAGTAACTCTCCTTTGTTGCCAATCGGGAGGTATAGACACGCAGCGTACCGATCATACCTTCCAACTGTTCCATAGCCTTGTTCTTCAACGCGGTCTGAAACGGGCCGAGCAGAGGTGCAACCTCGTTGTCGGTCTCCAGCACCTCGAAGATGGTCTGATAACTCTCATTGAGGAACGAGAGGATATGCGGCATGTCGGAGTACTTTCCGAGCCAGTACGCCGGCTCAACGATATTGCCGTCCTTGCGGTCGCGTACCACGCCCGTCGGTTTCCAGAACTTTGTTTTGGGATCCTGTGCCATCTCTGCATAGAGTTTGTTGCCCTCCGCGTCATACGGCTCCTTATCGTAGTTCACGAAGAAATAGATGCAGGCGGCGAGAAAGTTCACGGCCGAGGTCTGGAAGAACTGGTCGCTGCCGCCTCCGCCTTCCTTCTTGCCTTTCTGCAACGATTCGAGCAGCGTCTCCGCCGTCTCGCTGGCCGCCGCGAGGTTGTTGATGTACTTCGACTGGATAGGATTCACACGGCGCGAATACTCCACGTCAACGAAATTGATGATGTTGAACTTGCAGCCTTTGGGCAGCAGTCCCAACTTTTTGTTCTTCTTGTAATGATAGTAGAGTTTGGTCGCAAGCGTCGGGAACTTGTAGTCGTAGACAACCATAGCAAAGCCTTTGGCACTGTGCTGACGGATAAACGGCTCGATAATCGAAAAGGTTTTACCCGAACCGGGTGTTCCGACGACCCAGGTGCCTCTAAAAGGATTGACGATATTGACCCAGCCCTTGCGAAACTTGCCTTTGTAGTAGTACCGCATCGGAATATTGACGCTGTACTTGTTTTTCTGCTCCTCCTGACACTGCTCGAAACTCTCGTTCTCAAAGTTGAAGCGGTCTTTGAGCAGACCTTCCTTGAGAAACTTGGAGATGTTATCCAACGCAATATGCACCAGTACGACACCGACGACGGTCGTGAGCATATAGAAGATGATGTTAAGCGGCAAGGTGTAGAGCCGTACCGACATCGGATGATTGAACAGCCATACCGAAAGTATGAGCAACAGCAAGCCGCTTACCAACGGGTACAGCACCTGACGGCGGGCGTTGAACTCCAGATGTTTTTTGTTTCGGGTGCCGATACAGGTTATGCAGATAAGCACGAACGTGGTAATCTTGCTATACACAAGATTGCCGTCGTTGTAAATCATCCAGCGTTTGATACGGCCGTGAATGTCCACGAGGATTCCGCCCCAGTGGTCGAGCATCGCGGGATCAATCGCATACTCGAAAAACTCCATCAGCACGGATATGTATATGACCGCACGAAATATCTTGTAGAACCCTTGTAACTCTTTGCTCTCTTCCATCGTCTCTTCCTTACTATTTGTTGAGTGTGATTATAGGCCTTGCCCTGTGTGGTTGTGTTTTCGGCGTTTCCTGCATGGCTCCGCTTCCTGTGGAATAGAGCCATGCCTTGGCGGTCTGCTGCCCGTCGACCTCCGTCGATGTCCAGTACCAGCAATCGTCCGCCACATCGGGCAGCGGCTCTCCGCCGCATTTTTCGATTATGGGGTTTATGACCGCTTTCATCGAATAGAGAAGACGCATCTGTGCCACAGAGGGAATGTAGGCACTCTGCCCGTACCGCCACAAGTCGAAGACAGACTCCGCCAGCGGAGATGAAACCTCCTTTGTGGCGAACATCGCAAAAGTGTTCTCATTGCCGTCCATCGCCATGATGTCGGCGGAGGTCTTCTGCGAAATGCCCAGACTGTCAGCGAATGACGCAGGAGCGAGGTCGTGCAGGTAGACCGCATAGCCGTCACCGTCGGCACCTTCTGAACGGTTGATGTGGAACACTACGGCAATCGCCTGCTTGCCGGACTCCATGTATTCACCGTAGGATACAGCCTTGCCGTCGGTACAGAGGACATGTCCCGGCTTGACGGTCGTGTCGGGAAAGTCAAAGTGAGCATCGCAGGCGGTCAGCAACATAGCTGCGGCCGCAACTGCCATTAAAAATATCTGTTTCATGGTTCCTGCTTATTTTACGGGTATCTTGAATCCGAGGACTACGCCTGTACGGAACAGGTCTTGTCCCTTTATCATCAAATCGCTTTTCACCTGCCAGTAGAGTATCCAGCCGGAGCGCAACACATAGTTATGCTCATAGCCGACGTGGATGCCGCCGAGGAAGCGTTTCGTGTCGCTGCCGGCAGATGCACCGATACGCATATTGCCGAAGTGGTTGCGCCCGCGCACTACACAGGGCTTGTAGGCTACGCCAAGAGAATAGGTTCGGTAGTTTCGCCAGAATGACTCCGGACAGACATGTCCGCATGAGGCGCAATCCGCCCATTTGAGGTAGCCGCCAGCGAATACCTCGACGGCATTATGGTAATTCAACTCGTGTTCGTATGCAAGAGTCGCATCCAAACCGTTTTCGTACAGCAACCCTATGCCGAGCGATATGCGGTCGCTGTTGCGCTGCGCGCTTGCACTGACGGCAACACACAGGCACGCTACAAGTAGAGTTATTGTCTTTTTCATCGCTATTCCTCCAGTAATACGGCATTGAACGAATCTGCGGACAATACATCCTCGTAGTCGATGCTCAGGCTGATATTGCGACCGCTAATCTGCTTTTCGGTCATCTCGATAGAGAGTACCTTCCCGTTGGGGAAAGTCATCTTCTTAAGCACAATAACATTGCGGTAGCCGTGCCGGAATGTCCTGTTCTGTTCGAGTATCAGTGCCGGTGTCAGCTCCACAATCTGCGCATTGGTCGCTTTCGACACTTTCTTGTCGGCGAGTTTCACGCGGATCTCGTCGATGTCGAAGCGTATGTTGGTCTTGTTGTCAATCGAGAAGTCGATGAAGAAGTAGTCGCCGACCGAATAGATATTGTTCAGCCGCATGACCATCCGGTGCGCCTTGCTCGCTACGTTGTGATACTTGGCCGGCGAGTTCCAGATGCGCCGCGCAAAGCGGTTCATATCGGCCGTGGACATGGAGACAGCTGGGTTGTCATAGGCATTGCGCTCCATGAGTTGAATCTCCTTATCCGCAACAGCCTCCTGCAAGCGCGTTGTATAAAGCAGCGCATACTGTGTACGGTAGCGTTCGGTAACAATCGTTACGATAGCCAGCACCTCGCCGTCCTCATGTCCGGTCTCCTTAGGTTTGAGACGGATAACATTGTTGATAGGCTGGTCGCCGGCAATCTTGTCTGTGGAGATGTCCACAAAGCGAATCGGTTCCGAGGCGGTGATGACGGTCGTCACCTGTTCGTTTACCGTCAGTTGCTCCATCTCCTCATATGTTCGCTGCGCCTTCGCCTCGTGAGCTGCGAACAATCCTGCCGAGAGCAGGAGCATAGTCATCATTCGTTTCATTTT
>CAYNUE010000039.1:29232-31824 GCA_964400325.1 uncultured Sangeribacter sp.
CCGTTGACAAGGTAGACGAACGTGCCGTATTTCAGTTTGACCTTGTTTTTCTTGATAGCTTTTCCGATAGCATTGCTCGTCTGCTGATAGGCGTTCTGCACGGCCTGCATTCCCCATTGCGTGAGGCTGCTGCCATAACCGCCCGTATTCATGTTCATATTGCTCGTGACGGCTCCGCTTGCCACATCCTTGCTCGTCTCACGGAACTGGCTGTTCGGGACATACAATCCCTCCAATCCGTCCGTATCATAAAGGGAGAGGCTGACCTTCACCAGTTCATCGTTTATGAGGATGCTGTTGATCGTCCCTTTCACGCGTCCGGATGAAAAGCCGCTCATCGTCGCATACAGGTAAGAACCCCGATGCACAATGCACTCGTTGATCTCCACATCGTCCAGCAAGCGCAGGCGTACCCGTGAACCGTCCACAGCCTTGATGTCCTCGTCGATGATGGCCTTTATGAGCTTGGGGTCCGGCTCGTTCTGCGCCAGCGTATTGAAATAGTCGGATGTTGCCTTTGTCTGTCTGACAACTTCGTTGGCCTTGTCGTTCTCCGATAGTGCACTTACGCCGCGGCTCTCTTCGGCAATCTGTCCCTTGACTTCAACCGCCGTATTCTGCGGCTGCTCCGAAAGGGTGTCGGGCGGAATCATCTGCATCTCCTGCTGTGCTTTGAGACGGGCTTCGGCAAGAGCCTTTTCAAGTTCCGCGAGGGCTTCCTGCTCTCGCGTCCGGGCATCGGCAACTTGCGCTGCCGACTCTTTTTCCTGACCTTGCCTGTCAAGCATGGCGAGGTCGTCTTCCGTATATTTGGATTCATACTCTTCAAATACTTCATTGGGTTCATCACGTTCAATGTTGTCTATGGCCGAATGATCCTGAATCTTGCCCCATGACTTGGCCATGTTTTCGTACTTCGTTCCGATACCGTCACCGCCCTTTATCTGCGCTCCCGGCAACTGAGGATTGAGGTACTCGGTCGTCTGGAGCGACTTGTCCTGAATCTCGGCAGTCTCCACATTGAACAGGTCGAAGAGGAAATAGCCTGTGGCAAGCAGCGGGATATAGAGTATCGCCGGCAGCATATATTTCGGCTGGCGAAAGTTTATTTTCTCAAACAGTTTCATCGTTTCTCTTTATTAACAGGTTGTACTTTGTGTTTAACCGGTGCTGCGTGGCGCGAGTGCAGCACGCTGTCCTGCATTTCTGTCGCCGTGCGCTGTGCAGGCCTGTGGAATACGACCGTCATACGGTAGATATTCCATGCGAAACTGGCTGCGATGAATCCAAAGACGACAACAAGAAAGAGTGTCCGGTGCAGATTGGCAAAACTCTGCACCTTTGCCGCTGCCTTGTCTATGCGTGCTGCCTTTGCGAACTTGCGTCCGGCACTCACTTCACGTTCATATCGCTCCTTATACTGCGGATCGTTCCTGTCGGGCATCTTCTCGCCGAGCAGCATCCGCCTGAATCCTTTCATGCTCATAGTCTGCCGCGTTTAGTAGTTGTTCTTGATCTTCTGGTCTACGTCCTTGTTGAGCAGCGTGCGCCAGTTCACAATAAGCAGCCCATGCGGGTTGTTGTCCGTGCGGGGTACGCGCTGGAGCTGTCCTGCCGTGACCAGTTCCCGGGTGAGGATATTGCTGCGGCGTTCGATGCGCTGATGACCGTAATAGGTGAACTCCATGCGTTCCTTGTTGAAAGCGATACTGTCGCAGACAATGGAGAACACGGCACTCGTACCGAGGATGTTGTTGTAAAATCCTTTTTCTTTCAGTGTGTTGTACTGCGCCAATCCCGTCTCGTCCACTAAATACATCGCTTTCTCCATCGTATAGCGTATATACTTGTCATCGGGCGCAAGGGTGAAGAAGTAGTGGTGGAACATCTCCACATGGCTCTTGGCTTCGACGTCGAGCGTCTCATCCATTGTCGTGCGGTTCACGAGAATCGGAACCGTGCCGTCGAGGACATAGATTTTCTTCTGGGCATCGACGACCATCGTGCGGGCCGTCCAGATACTCGACACGCTGATGATGATGCAACCGACCAGAAATGCGGTGCAGATGATTCCCACCAGCTTGATCTTGTTTTCCAAATTCTTAATTACCATATTGCTGTGCTTTTTGTTTGTTATCTCATCATTGTTCCCATTGCGCCCGTTGCGGTCATCTTGGCCTGCTGTGCCACGCCCTCACCGAAGTTTCGGGTCGAGAAAGCCGTATCGCCCTCCGGTATCATCCATGCCGCGAGGTCAGGCACGAGGTTCAGACATTTCAGAGCCACGATGCTTGCCGCCATCAGGTATCCGGCCGAGAAGAAGCTGTTTTGCAGGTAGGCGGCCATCGTCTGTTCGCTTGCCGTGATTGCGGTGAGGTTCTCCACCTGAATGCACAGTACAATGTCGAACAGCAGAAGGACATAGAAGCCGACGAAGTAGAGCATCGCCCCGTAGAAATGCACGGTCAGATACCTTGTCAGCCACTTGGCCCATGCGCCTTCCCATTTGGGCAATAGCGAGAATGCCCACTGTATCGGTCCGAAGATGGTGAGCATACCGAGTAGAATCTGTTGGCAATAGATCGTAGCCCA
>CAYNUE010000040.1:0-31717 GCA_964400325.1 uncultured Sangeribacter sp.
ACACTTAGAAATTTTTTATTAACAAATAAATTACTAATTTACTACAAATATTTTCAGTGAGGCTGTTCTTTACTGTCACAGGGGAACGACACAGGAATTGGGCTCGCTTTGCTCGCTGGAACGTCGCACGGGGGACACAGAACGACACAGGAATTGGAAAGTCAACTTCCGTAGGAAATATACACCTCTCTGTAAGAAATAATTTACTCCTCGGTAAGGAATGATTCATGCTTCCGTAAGGAATTAAAGATTTGTGTCGTTCTGTGTTTTCGTTCCTGTGTAGTTCTGTGTCCCCCGTACGACGTTCCAGTGAGCAAAGCGAGCCCAGTTCTTGTGTCGTTCCCTTCTCACATAAGAATAGACAATAAATGCTCGGAGCAGCGAGCAAAGCGAGCCAAGTTCCCAACGCTACTTTTTCAATCTTGATAGAGGCATTTTTCAACTGCTTAAAAGCCGATTGTAGATATCAACATTTTGGAGTAACTTTGTCTGACTGGAAATTAACAGGAAAAACTGTGACACACTATAACCCATAGAAAACTTGATTTCATAATTCCATACTGTATGAAGAAATTCCAGATTATAATTTGGTTACTCGCCCTTGCGGTAGGTGTCGGCATAGGGCTACTCAGGATTGGGTCGGTCGACTTGGTCATGACTTTTATTGCGAACGTATATACCCGTCTGTTCCGTCTGTTGGCAGTACCTACTATCGTATTAGCCATCATTACGACTTTAGCTTCGTTAGGCGGCGGAAAGGAGATGGGAAAGATGTTCCGTACTACGGTGACTTATACTTTACTGACCACAACTGCTGCCGCTGCCGTAGGTCTACTTTATTACATATTTATAGCCCCAGGAAATCTGCCTCCAAGTGTGATAACGGAAGAAAATCCTATGGGAGTAGACAAGGTAAACTTCTCTTACACCGACCACCTACTGTCAGTCATACCTGACAATATCGTAAAACCATTTCTTGACGGTAATGTTTTGGCGTTGCTGTTGATATGCTTTGCAGCAGGTATCGCTATCTCGAAGATGCCTGATACACAGCCAAAGCGTTCATTGCTTAATGGACTGACAGGATTGCAAGACTTACTATTTGTACTCATACGTTGGCTGATTAATATCCTACCCATAGGTATTGTAGCCTTTGCAGCTCAGTTGGTAGCTGAAGTTGGCGGCAATATGATGCTTGACTCACTTGGCAAATATGTCCTGGTTATCATAGCCGGCAACTGCTCACAGTTCTTCATTGTCTTACCTATATTCCTGCTCATCAAAGGTATCAACCCCATAAAGACTCTAAAGGGAATGACACCTGCCGTACTTATGGCTCTTTTCACAAAGAGTTCAGCAGCTACCCTTCCGGTCACTATGGAAAACTCCGAGAAACGTGTTGGGGTAAACCCTAAAGTAGCACGTTTCGTACTGCCTATATGTACCACTGTCAACATGAACGGATGTGCAGCCTTCATACTTGTCACATCACTATTCGTGATGCAGAATAACGGTATGCCAATCACATGGGTAACTATGCTGACGTGGCTGTTTATCTCCGTGCTGTCAGCAGTAGGCAATGCCGGTGTGCCGATGGGTTGCTATTTCCTTACGTTGTCACTGATGTCAGGCATCGGAGCCAATGTAGGCATCATGGGTATCATACTTCCGATTTACACCATAATCGACATGATTGAAACAGCAGAAAACGTCTGGTCCGATTCCTGCGTATGCGCCATTACCAACAAAGTGATGAGTACAAAACAGTAAAAAGAAACCCTGTAAGTGATTCACTTACAGGGTTTCTTTTTACTTGCGGAGAGGACGGGATTCGAACCCGTGGTAGGATTGCTCCTACGTCAGTTTAGCAAACTGGTGGTTTCAGCCACTCACCCACCTCTCCAAGAGATATATAAGACATCGTTGAGATGCCGCTCGACACAGGACAACTCAGCCCTTGCGTCTTTGCGAGTGCAAAGGTAGAGAGTATTTTTGAGATGTGCAAATTTTAAAACAGTTTTTTCACAACAGCGATATTTTTTTTGATAGCTAAACGAAAAACATTAACTTTGTGGGTGACAAGCCGAGAGTATCCGCACCACTTTCCGGTAGCGCCTCGCGGAGCATATTGTGAACGTACAGGAAACATCATCTTATGAAATACAAACGTATATTGCTCAAGCTGTCGGGCGAGTCGCTCATGGGACAGCAAGGTTATGGCATTGACAAGGAGCGTCTCAGTTCTTATGCCCGTCAGATAAAAGAAATAGCCGATGCAGGCGTCGAAATAGGTATCGTCATAGGAGGCGGTAACATATTCCGTGGACTTTCAGGTGCTGCAAAAGGTTTCGACCGTGTTAAAGGCGACCAGATGGGTATGTTGGCAACTGTCATCAATTCGTTGGCTCTAAGCAGTGCCCTCGAAGCTGTTGGTCAACCGTCGGTAGTGCTTACGGCTGTTCCGATGTTCCCTATCGGTGAACCCTACTCGAAATGGCGTGCCATCGATGCCATGCGCCAGGGTAAAGTGGCTATAATGAGCTGTGGTACCGGCAGTCCGTACTTCACAACCGATACAGGTTCGGCTCTACGTGCCATTGAGACAGAAGCTGATGTTATGCTTAAGGGCACCCGTGTGGACGGTGTTTATACAGCCGATCCTGAAAAAGACCCGACAGCTGAAAAATTTGATGAAATCAGTTATGATGAGGTCATACGCCGTGGTCTGAAAGTAATGGACCTGACAGCTACTGCTCTTTGCAAGGAAAACCGTATGCCTATCTACGTCTTCAACATGGATGTAGAGGGTAATCTCGGTAAGATGATGGCCGGTGATAATGTAGGTACACTCGTTCACCCGGCTCCCTGATATAATTAACACGCAACTAATAATCCCAACCCCAACACCAAATATCATGGAAGTAAAAGAATATCTCCAGAATGCCGAGGACTCTATGCAAATGGCAGTAGAATACCTTGACGATACACTGTCACACATACGCGCTGGCAAAGCTTCGGCTCGTTTGCTCGACGGCATACGTGTGAACTATTACGGTTCACAGGCACCTATCAGCAATGTTGCTAACGTCAGTGTCCCCGATGCCCGTACCATCGCTATCACTCCGTGGGAGAAGTCAATGTTCAAGGAGATTGAGAAAGCTATCATCAACTCTGACCTTGGCGTAATGCCCGAGAACAATGGTGAAGTGATACGTATCAGTATTCCACCACTTACCGAAGACCGCCGTAAACAACTCGTAAAACAGTCAAAGGCCGAGGCTGAACAGGCAAAAGTATCGGTACGCAATGCACGTCGCGAAGCTATCGACGGTCTTAAGAAAGAAATTAAGAATGGTCTGAGCGAAGATGTGGAAAAAGACGCTGAAGCCAAAGTGCAGAAGCTTCATGACAAGTACATGAAAAACATCGACGATGTATTCGCTCTCAAAGAGAAAGAAATACTAACCGTATAATATCCCGGACCATACCGGTATAGTAAGCGGGAGTGTGTCTGTGGCACGCTCCCGCTTACTATACCGGCTATAATATTCTAATCAATTGTCGATATCATGAACCAACCTAAAATATCAATCATAGTACCTGCCTATCGTGTTGAAAAATATCTGCCGGCATGTATTGACAGTGTATTGGCACAGACGTTTGCCAACTGGGAACTTCTACTTATCGATGACGGTTCGCCTGACAACTGTGGAGCAATTTGCGACAGCTATGCAAACCGTGACGAGCGTATAAAGGTCATACACCAGCAAAATGCCGGTGTATCGGCTGCGCGTAATGCCGGTTTAGAGGCTCATACAGGCTCATTGCTGACCTTTCTTGACGGTGATGATATGATTACACCAATCTACCTGCAAAGACTCTTTGAGGTCATGAAACAGACCGGCTGTGACATCTCAGGATGCGGTGAGGCAACTTTCAGCGACATTCCCGACCTGTCAACCCCAGTCCGTCAGCAACCCGAACAATACAGCGGTCAACAAGCCTACGAACTGATGCTTTACCAAACCGGAAAGCTAACAAGTTCAGTATGGGGAAAACTTTACCGTAGCACACTGTGGGATTCTGTACGCTATACCCCAGGACTATGGTATGAGGACTTGGAGGTATCGGCACGTATATTTCTCCGTGCCCACACGATAGCCTATACGCCCGAAAAACTCTACCTGTATCGTCAACATGGAGGAAGTTTTCTACATACTTTCCGTCCCGAACGCCTGCATGTCCTTCGTGCTGTGAAGGGAGTAGCCGATGAAGTGGAGTCTCGTTGCCCTGCCTTGCTTCCGGCTGCCTATGACCGTATGCTCAGTGCCAATCTTAACATGATAGGTTTGATGGCTGTCAACGGATATAAAGATGCCGACACCGAAAACGCTTGCTGGCAGACCGTAAAGAAACTAAGACGGAATACCCTGTTTAACGGCAAAGCAAGGGCGCGTAACCGAATTACAGCCTTACTTACTTATGTAGGTGGTCTGCCGCTCTATCGGTTGGCAGCACGCCACTTCTATCAGCGCGACAACGAAGCATAGAAATGCCATAGTGCTATACCTGCACTTACCGACACATTGAGGGAGTGTTTCACTCCTTCCTGCGGTATTTCAATCACTGTGTCGGCAACGTCTACTATCTTTTGATTTACACCTTCAACTTCATTACCTACCACTATTACATAACGTCTGTCAGAAGCAGGAGAGAAATCATCAAGACGCACACTGTTGTGGGCTTGTTCAAGAGCACAGATTGTCCAGCCCTCATCTTTAAGACGCTGTGCTTCACTCACAGCATCTGCTACATGACGCCATGCTACCGAGTCTTCAGCTCCTAAGGCTGTTTTTGAAATAAGCGGATGGGGCGGCACAGGTGTGATACCGGCCATTATGACTTCAGCCATACGGAAAGCATCACAGGTGCGCAAAAAGGCACCCACGTTGTGCATGGAGCGTACGTTGTCGGCCAACAGTATCACCGGTAGTTTCTCCATGGCACGATAGGCACTCACGGAACAGTGCGTAAGCTCCAGAATATTTTTCTTGGTTCTACTACGATTCTCTTCGGGAGAAGAGGCTCCCTTTTCAGTTTCACAATGGCTCATACGGATAGGCTCAGAGCGACATTTCCAGCATACGTTCTATAGGACGTCGTGCCTTTTCGGCTGTTTCGTCATCTACTATAATCTCCGGTGTTTCGTCGCGCAGTGCTTTATAGACTTTCTCAAGAGTATTAAGTTTCATATAGTCACATTCATTACACTGGCACTCTGAGTCATCTGCCGGAGCTGCAAGGAACGTCTTATCAGGACATTTTTTACGCATCTCAAAAAGAATACCACTCTCGGTAACTACAATGTATGTTGACGCCTCATCATTACGTGCAAAGTCAAGCAAAGCTGCTGTAGAGCCTACCTTGTCAGCAATGAGCTGTAACGGACGGCGACATTCCGGGTGTACCAATATCTTAGCACCTGGATTGGCACGTTTCATTTCGATGATTTTATCAATCGAAAAACGGTCATGTACATGGCAGGCCCCATCCCACAATACCATGTTTCGTCCACTTACACGATTGATGTAATCACCCAAGTTTCGGTCAGGGCCGAAAATAATTTTTTCGTCGGCGGGTAATGATTCTATTATGCGTCGCGCATTACCTGAAGTCACTACAATATCGGTAAGAGTCTTCACAGCGGCTGAAGTGTTGACGTAACTTATCACCGTATGGTCAGGGTGAGCCTCTACGAAAGCCCGAAAATCTTCCGGTTTACAACTGTCGGCCAGAGAGCAACCAGCAGCCATGTCAGGCACAAGCACTTTTTTGTCAGGACAGAGAATCTTTGCAGTTTCACCCATGAAGTGTACGCCGCACATAACGATAATGTCAGCATCAGTCAGAGCAGCCTGACGTGCCAGAGCAAGCGAGTCACCAATAAAGTCAGCTATCTCTTGTATCTCATCACGCTGATAATAGTGAGCCATGATGAGGGCATTTTTTTCCTTTTTAAGTTTGGCTATCTCTTCACGAAGGTAGTCATGGTCGTGATGTTCGGTTGTGTTCATTTCTTTTTTAGTTTTATAAATTTTAAAATTAATAAAGTTATTAACAACAAAAACAATAAAGCCTGTCAATAACTTGTTGATAACTTTTACTCCAAAAATTTGGTAATTCGGAATATTTTACAGTAGGACTATTGAAAATTGCCCTATTTTGGATTTAAGTTATTAAGCATTAATAATATACTTAATTAGCGAGATTATTCTTTGTGAGTGCAAAGTTACTAAAAATCTTGTCAACAACCTGTCAATAACTGTAGATAACCTGTAGATAAGTTGTCAATAACCTGTAGATAAGTTGTAGATAACTTTTCAATAACTTTTTTTAAAAATACTTGCAAAAGTCAAAAATAGTTTGAGAGGGGTTATACTGTAAAATAAATGAGAAATCCAAATATTTTGCTGAAAAGTTATTGAAAAGTTATCTACAACTTATCTACAGGTTATTGACAGGTTATTGACAGGTTATTGACAAGTAAGCAAAGATTAAAGATTATATTAGAAAAGCAATAAATTTTATAGTGATTATCTATATAGATAATTTACTCTCAGTAAATATTTGAGAAATACAAATATTTTGCTGAAAAGTTATTGGCATTTTAGTGAAAGTTATCTACAATTTGGAAAAAGTTATTGACAAGTTATCTACAGGTTTTAAATGTCAGTAGTTATGCACAGCGATAATTTAAGCAAAGCTTTGCTTAGATGTTTCCTCAGTAAGTGTTTCAGCAAGTCTCTAAAAATCGTGTATAGGGGATAGATTTTACAAGAGGAGGGAGTTAGGTAAGGAGGATAAATTTAACGAAAACCAAAAAAAATATTATTTTCTGTGAACCCAAAGCCCTTCTCAAAAGTTATAAGGACAGAGCAGGCCACACAGAGTTGACATCGGCGAGAGCCCGAAGCCGTGCTGCGGATGCCAAGTTATCGTAAGAGACGAGTGCACGTATCACTTCCACCCCTCGGATGCCAAGCTATGTACAAAGTTCGTAGTGGTTATGCCAGAGATGGTAATCATCAAAAACAAAACCATGTTCCCGGAGTTGTAGAGTTCGTCAGGTGTGGAGAAAGAACCCTGCTTCATAACGGGAACATTTATTTTTGAATACCTTACTTCCTTACTATTTATACAAGGTTACCTTACTTAGGCGAATGATATATCTTAAGGGATATTACGGTAGGCTCAGTAGTCAGATTGAGGATCGACGACATTATCCTTATCGCAATATCCGTATGTCAGTTTTAGATGGCTGACATATTATATATAGAAAAAACACCTTTTCGTAACCTTGATGTTGCGGGGGCTGGGACTTTAGTCTTGGCCTCTGCTTTTTTTATACCTTTAAAAATTCCCTCTTTATTTCACATTCGTTATCATCAGCAGACCATACAGTGTTGTTTAAAATTGAAGGTCAATTTCGGTATCTCACTTATAAATACTTCTATATAAGAATATCGCTATAACCTCATGTATAACATAAGATTATAGCGATATTGCTTTTTATTTAGGATTTTCTATATCAACGTATCACCTTACGGATTCTGCCGTCAGTGAATTTTACGATATATATGCCAGGGGTAGTTAGCGAACCGGTTATTTTGGTTCCGTCTAAAGTATAGATAGCTTCTATATTTTCATTTTCTGAAATAATATCAGCTATTCCTGACTCATCTTTTTTAACCTTTATTTTCTTAGATACTCCCGGTGCCGTTATGGTAATTTCATCGGTCACATTCTCATCTGTATTATTTCGCTTCACGTTCAGCACACAATTGTTGTAACGACCGGAAGCAGTCACGTCTATTCCTGAAGTATTTGAGAATTTTAGCTCGGAACCATCATAATAACTGCCGAGTTGAACCTTTACAGATGTGCCATCGTCAGGTACCAATACTTCTTCTTCCTCACAATCCAACCATGGATAGTAACCGTCGATATGAATTGCAAATGCATTATAGCAGGGACCAAATTCTCCCTCAATATTAGCCATCGGAATATAGGTTGTAGTGTAGTCGGCTGCACCATTAAGTTTGTTGGCAGTCTCTACAAATCCTAAGCAGAGACCTTTCTCATCGGGTAGATAGGATTGGACAGGAATGAATGTCCCTACTCTCTCATTATTGAAACCGGAAAGTCTGACCATATATGCTGGATACGATTTGTCAATTATGACAGGCTCAGAAAAATCAAACAGTATATTGAGCATTTCGTATGGCAGATTACTGTAGGGATTTCTTACCATATCCTGCGCTTTACAAACCGCCGTAGCAATGACAATATCCAATGGCATTCCAGCTTCATCAAGAGGTACTATATCAACTTTAAATTCTACCTCTGGTGCAATATCTTTACCAAGTGCTAATACATGAGCTCCTGTTACTACTAACGGGGCTTCAGCAGGATATAGCCAATTAAGTATGCCAGTGAGCTGGACGTCATCATTAGCCTGTACATTTTCCCCTGCTATATAATTTAGCCACAGAGCACCCGTATTCGAGTTATAACCGAATACCGGGACCGCATGATCATTTACCTTTTCAAAGTCAGCTACCATGAAATTCAGATCATACTTATTGAGGTCAAATGGAAGAAGACCCATATTTAGCATCACCTTAGTACCATTATCGTCTATGTTGGCAAGAAACTCTGGCTTTCCTCCTGCCTGAAGGTAAGAAATGTCTGACTTATAACTACCATCTACAGTATTCGGGGCACTACCACGAAGCACTGGAGGTGCGTATAAGTTGTTTTTACAGGTAGATTCCGAAGAATAATCCGGAAGATATGTCACGCTCAATTCTTCCTGTGCGTCTGAAACGGTTATGTTCTTTGACATAGGATCCTCGTACTCCCATTGGTATGTTATCCCTGCGTCTACTATATCGTTGTGCCAGGTGATTGGAGCATTTACCGGATACTGTGCAATGGTAAAATTAAGGGTAACCCATGATTGGCTGCGGTCCATTCCCCAATATAATGTTTCGGGAGGATTGCTGTAGCTGATTCCCTCAAGCGATGAGAAGCCTACTCTGACTGCATCAATCATTACTGTATGGGCATCCTTAGCTTTGTAACGGAATGCAATTTCAACATTCTTTTCTTCAAACTCTGCAAGGTCAATCGTGAAAGACTCGACATCGTTGTAGTAAAGTAACTCCAGAATAGGGACATTGCCAAACTCTTCCATCATGCTCCATACCTGTTGCCATTCTCCTCCTTCCTCTTTTATCTCTACTGTAAGATCTCCTTTAAGAATCTTTTCTCCTTTGAATTCTCCAGTTTGATAATCAATCGTGCCTTGTTCAAGGTCATAGAAAAATACAGGTGATGAAAAAAGCATGAAAGACAGCTGGTCATTCTTTCTGATTTTCACTTGGGGAGTTACCAGACGTTCATCCTGCATAAGACGATCAGCCCCATAACTGATTGTAGCTCCATAGTCACCCTCGGGAGTAATAACATAAAAACCGTCTCCCCTTTCCACGCTCCATTTCTGAGAGTCACCAATTCCCTCTTCACTCTCTGAAATAATTGACCATCCCTCAGGGAGCCAGCCGTCTACATTGGTATCGATATTTTCAAAATCTTCATACAATGATGCTCCTGTTGGTAATGCACCACTACTTGCTGGTAAAGTTAACGGATTGATAGCCTTATGAATCTGTTTCCTATTGCTAAAATTATTCGGACTTACTTTCGATTCCTTAATATTAGCTATGTGACGCACCGATGTGCTGCTTATATCCGTATTTGCCAAACCTGTGGCTGATGACAGGGTCGTAAATAGACCGATGCCTATAATAAAACCTTTTTTCATATATTGCAGTTGTAAATATTTTTTAATCCATTGTCAACTCGCATAGTCTGCGTCCCATTTCTCTAATTTTTCCTCTTTATCTGATACGCAATCCTCCAACGTATCAATCCTATCCACATCTTCGAAATAATATTTTTCAAATTTGATTATTGCCGCTTCAAGATCTGCCTTAAATATTGGTTTCAACAGGTAATCTACACTATTTACTTTATACGCTTTCAATATATAATCATCGTAGCCTGTAGTAAATATTATAGGACAATTTATATCAGTATTCCGAAGAATCTCAAAGCAATCCCCGTCGTTGAGTTCCACATCGAAAAAACATAAATCAGGTTGTTTTTCTTTGTTCAGAAAATTTACAGTCTCCTTTACGGAACCTCCGAGAAAGACCGGGGTCCAGCTGGGCCGCAGTGTTTTTATCAAGTTATTTATATGCTGGAGAGCATGTCGCTCATCTTCTACTATTATATATCTCATACATTTTCAATCATAGTGGATCAAAAATAAGACCCATTTTGTAAAGAAAGGGCGTGACTACCGCCGTCAGCGCCCTTTCTTTAGTTTTAAAACCTACTGATACTTACCGAATTATTATTCCTCAGTAAACTCATGAACCAGTGTTGCTGTGCCGATTGACCACCCTGCAGGAGTTTGGTCGAGACTCATATTTTCCCAAACCTTGATTTCCATGTTCTTTTCATTAGATCCGCAAGCAAGTCCGGTAAGTATCTCTTGATCGAGAGAAGTAACATCAAGTCTGCTCAACTTATTTGTTGAAAGATCAAAATAATTGAGCATAGGAAGATTCTTAAGGGAAACAGAAGTAATCAAGTTGCGGTCAGCATAAAAGAGCCCAAGTGATGGAAGATTCTCAAGAGTTAATTCACTCAAGTTGTTAGAACCTAAGTCAAGTTGACTCAGTAATGGGCAATCCTGTACTGAAACAGTACTCAACTTATTGTTGGCAGCATATACGTTTACTACAGAAGGACTATTGACCTCAAGTGATGTTAGCTCATTATTATATATTGAGAGCATATAGATAGCATCACATCCATCAGTATTCACACTTGTCAGCTTATTATTGAAAGCATTGACCATGCGCAGTTTCGGCAGATTGCTGATATTCAATTCTGTCAAAGCATTGTTATAGCAATGAAGCTCTTCAAGATTCTTAAGTGCTGAAACATCGATAGTGGTAATACCGCTGTCTTCGCAACGAAGGTTCTGAAGATTGATGCATTCATTGAAATTGGGAGTTGTGGTAAAGGAGTTAGCCTGACACTCCAACCAAGTCAGATTGGTGAGACCGGCAAGGTCAAGAGTCTTGATACCTGAATTGGAGATGTTCAGCTCCTGAAGGTTGGTTTTGAGTCCTGAGAGATCCACTGTGCCAAGATTTGGGTTTTCCTGTATAAAGAGAAATGAAATCTTGCTTTCTCCAAGATTCAGTGAAGTCAGATTATTATAAGATGCAGAAAGGCTGTTAAGATTCGGACAACCGCTTACATCAAGAGATTTAAGCTGACATCTATAGCATTCCAACTTTGTGATGTTGTCAAGAGCCAAAGTCAAATCGCCGTCAACTGTATTATTGGATATATCAAGATAGTCCAATGAAGGGAAATAGCTGGCAAAATCAAATGTCTTGACATCTACTTTTGAACCACTACATCTGAAATTCTTAAGTCCTGGCATTGGTGCTAATCCCTCTGCAGGAGCATTGGTATAATTGATGTTGAGTGTGGTAGTATTGGGGAAGAATTCCATGCCTTCAAAAGAAGCCACATCCCAATATGCACCCAGGCTGAGGTCTATAGTGCCGGTAAAGGCGGCAGCAGCTTCGCTTGATAGCTCATCAGCACCATTTACTATAACGTCCTTGACATACTGACGGAAGTAGGGGTCGGGTATGTATTCCTCAGTAATTATGTTGTCAATGACAGGATTCTCTTCATCTTCTATAAATTGAATGAAGTCCAGTTCCTGTGCTTTATATTCTATTGTCTGGCCGTTTTTCAAATACACTACGGCTTTTTGTGCGCTCACACCAAAAGATGAGGCTGCTATCGCGGTTGCTATCGCTGAATAAATAATGGATTTCATCGGATGATTAGTTTAGTTGTTACGATTGGAGTTTTTACCACATAGATTCCGGTATCTTTGCCGTTCAAATCTAACGAAAGTGAGCCATAGCTATCGGTTTGACCCTGAGCTACGAGGTTACCTGCCACAGAAAATACTGTTACAAGACTGTTAGCTTCAAATCCGTTCAGAATAATCACCCTGTTAACACAGCGTATCTCAGGATTTTGACCTTTAAGTTCATTTGCTAAACTCTGCTCTCCAAAACGAAATTTAGGACACTCGCTTAGAAGGAACGACAATTCAGAACCATCAGCCTGCTGAACCATTAATGAGCCGTTATCCACCAATACTTTCGGCCTTGATTCTACAGGTACTTCAACCGTGTTGCCATCTGCCGTTGTGATTACTACTACTGGAGTAGCCCACATTGCCATCGGCATCATAGCTCCGAGAATTAAAAGCTGTAGTTTTTTGATTCTCATGTGTTATGTTATTATTAAAATATGGATATTTACAAGAGGTCTTTGAAAATCTCTTGATGCGAAATTATAATAACATAAAACAATAAGCAAGTCTTTTTACATAAATCGGAATATTAATGTCATGAATCGGTATATAGGCTGCATCAGTTGGATATGCATGTACGAGAGAAACGGTGAACGCAACAACTTATAATGAAATGTTCAAGCCCCAAGCCAAGTCAAGAAATCTGCCCTACGGTCAGCACTAACCACCACTTTCAACTCTTCTTTTCCGGCCTGAAGTTTGACCGACAAACGACCCTTGAAATATTTTGATACACCCTTTATCGATTCTGGTGAACATAGTATATTGCGCTGGATACGAAAAAAATTTATTTCTCCGAAGCTATCAATCACGTCTGCTAAAGTTGATAGGGTAGTCATATATTTATGTCCACTGAAATCTATGGCAAATATATAACGGTCCTCACTCAGGAACCAAGCTACCATATTTATATTTAGAAATCCATAAGAATCTCCGCTTACGGTTAGCACACGTTTAGCTTTCGCAGATTTATTCTTTGTCGATAAGGTTTCTGTAAGTTTCTGATAATTTTCATTATGATTCTCCTTTCCCTCCTCTTTGGTATTTACATAGAATTTTTCAAACTTCTGAATTGCCTTTTCTACATCATTTTTAATGATAGGTTTCAGGAGATAATCGAGACTATGCTCTTTGAAGGCTCGCAATGTGAACTCAGAGTATGCCGTTGTAAAGATGACAGGAGTAACAATTTCTATAGACTCAAAAATCTTAAAACAGTCACCATCGTTCAAATCTATATCCATAAAACATAGATCCACATTATTGCCCTGCGTGAAAAAATCCACGGCTCCTTTAACTGTAGCTGTCGTAAATGTAAGTTCCCAATCCGGACGCAGGCTCGATATTATTCGTTTCAGCTGTTCAAGAGCTATGGGTTCGTTTTCGATAATTATATACTTCACTTGTTGACTGAATTAAAATGATGAATACTTAATGAAATTGTCAGACGCTTTTGTATCAGACATACGGAATAATAGCCGTGAATGTGTTTCCATCGTCAATAATCTGGAATTTTCGTCCACGTCCTTCGTAAAGTTTGGTCATATATCTGACTCCTACCCGAGAACTAACCAACGCCTTCTTTCTCTGAATCGGATTGGATACCTGAATACAATCTTCTCTTATATCTATGCTTACCTCCATAGGCATTTCTTCTGAGATTATATTGTGTTTGGAAACATTCTCAATAAGCAGCTGCAATGTATAGGGAATGATTCGGCGTCCTAATGTTCCGGTTACTGAGGTTATCTTTACATTGAATATACCACCGTAACGCATCTTTAGAATGTCTATGTAGTTATTCAGAAAGTGCAACTCTTCTTCAACAGTTGTCAGTCTTTTGTCCGTACTCGAAAGAACATAGCGGTAGATACCTACCAAAGAAGCTATGAAATCTCCTGACAAATCAGACTTCTGGTCTATTAATGAATTGAGTATATTAAGAGAATTAAATAGGAAATGAGGATTAATCTGGGCTTTCAACACTTCGTATTGATACTCTACTATCTCTTTTTGGGCTAATGCCTCACGTTCACGTGTGCGATTATAGCGTTCTATGAAATAGGCTGTCTCGACCCCTAACAAGGCAAGGATATCATTGAACGCAGCTCCTCCCCATTCTACATAAAAACCTGCAAGATGAATTAATGCCCAGCCTGTAATTAAAAGAATACAGCAAGAAAGAAGTATGTCTACCAATAACTTTATCCATACTTTTTTCACAATGTTGATTTTGAAGACAACAAGAAAAATCAACACTGTCTGAATTAATATAGGTGCATAATTCCATGATATGGAACTTATCATGGAGTCGATACTGTCGTATGGATACAGTACTTTATATCTCATCAGGTTGTATAACCCTTGGAATATAAGAGAGTATCCGAAAGTTATCAGTAGTATGCGAGGGAATATTATTTTAAAAAACTTCTTCAAGATATATCAGTATTGTAGGAATATTTCAAAGCACCTGTCCTCGCGGATTGATGCCCTGTATTTTTCCATATTGAGAAAGTTTTGGACGGGTAAAAATTTAAAAATACCGGACTGTCGTCCAGACAGTCCGGTCGGGGTGAGGGCCTTCGGAATGACCCCCCTATCATGACTTTAGTAATGCGCGATGATTACTTTTTGAGGAGCTCGCGTCCCTTTTCGATAGCCTGCTCGTTGAGAGGTATGAGTTTGTGGTGACGCTCGGGAAGAGATTTCTTAAGACCCTTGACAACATTCTCCATTGGGAGTTTGTAAGGCATAGCCTCAAGCAGAGCACCCATTACAACCATGTTATAAGCCTTGGAATTGCCTATTTCAAGAGTGGCGTCCATTGCATCTATTGGATATATGGTTATATCGTCACGGGTGGGACGGTTGTGGATACCGTTGGTATCGTAGATAAGTATGCCACCAGGTTTTACTTTTGGAGCGAATTTGTCGAGGCTCTGCTGGTTAAGAGCGATTACAACGTCATACTTATCGAGTACAGGTGATGAAATCTTCTCGTCCGAAAGTATAACAGTTACGTTGGCTGTACCGCCGCGCTGCTCGGGACCGTAAGAAGGCATCCATGTCACCTCTTTATCGTCCATAAGGCCGGAATAAGCCAGAATCTTACCCATCGAGAGTACGCCCTGACCGCCGAAGCCTGCTATGATGATTTCTTCTTTCATGGTTTTTGTAGACAGGATAGAGTTAAAAATCAGTTGTTCTTGAGGTCACCGAGAGGATACTTCTCAAACATGTTGGCTACCATCCACTCGTTCGACTTTTCGGGGCTGAGTTTCCAGCCAGAATTACAGGTAGAAACGATTTCGACTACTGAAGTACCGCGCTTGGCGATAGCATTTTCGAAAGCTTTTTTGAGGGCAGCCTTTGTCTTGCGTACATTGGCAGCAGTATGTACCGACTGACGTGTTACATAACATGTACCGTCGAGTATCGCCATGAGATTGGTGATTTCAAGCGGGTGACCGTTAAGGTCAACACGACGTCCGTAAGGAGTAGTGGCTGTTTTCTGGCCAACCAGAGTAGTAGGAGCCATCTGACCACCTGTCATACCGTAGATGGCATTGTTAACGAATACCATAACGATATTCTCGCCACGGTTGGCAGCATGTATAGACTCAGCTGTACCTATAGCTGACATGTCGCCGTCACCCTGATAAGTAAATACCACGTCTTGCGGCCACAGACGGCTGATAGCTGTAGCTACGGCAGGTGCACGGCCGTGAGCAGCTTCTACCCAGTCGACATCAATATAGTTGTAGGCGAATACGGCGCAACCTACTGGCGAGATGCCAACGGTGCGGTCAGTGATGCCCATCTCGGCTATGACTTCAGCTAAGAGTTTGTGGATAACACCGTGGCTACAGCCGGGGCAATAGTGCATGTGTACCTCGTCGAGAAGCTCAGGCTTGCTGTAAACCTTGTTCTCCGGACGGATTATATCTTGGATTTCCATGTGTTCGGTTTAAGTTGTAGGCGCCGGTCTGACAGCACGGCGCCGTGTGATGAGAGTGATGGTGTTACTTGCCGATGAGTTTTGTCTCGATAGCCTCTACTACTTCTTCGGGGCTGGGGATAATGCCACCCAGACGGCCGAAATGTTCTACGGGCAGACGGTCGTGCACGGCAAGGCGCACGTCCTCTATCATCTGGCCGGCGTTAAGCTCGACACAGAGCACACCCTTCTTGCCCTGAGCAGCTTTCTCCACTGCTTCGGTGGGGAAAGGCCAGAGAGTTATGGGGCGTATGATACCTACTTTGATACCCTTTTCAGCAGCCAGTTCGCGAGCTTTGTCGCATATACGGGCTATTGAACCGAAAGCTACGATGAGATAATCAGCGTTTTCAACATCGATTTCTTCCCAACGTGTCTCATTCTTCTCTATCTCGCGGTATTTAGCCTGGAGCTTATGGTTGATAACCTCCATACGGGCAGACTCAAGTTCGAGCGAGGTGATGACGTTACGCTTACGACCATCTTTGCGGCCATTAGCTGCCCATGGGCACTGTTCGCGTATCTGTTCATCTGTACGACGTGGGCGCTGCTCGGGAAGTACGACCTTCTCCATCATCTGACCTACGATACCGTCAGCCAGTATCATGACAGGATTACAATATTTGAAAGCCAGATCAAAGCCCAGACCTACGAAGTCTACCATTTCCTGTACTGTAGAAGGCGCAAGTACAATAAGGTGATAATCACCATGACCACCACCCTTAGTAGCCTGGAAGTAATCAGCCTGTGAGGGCTGTATTGTACCCAGACCAGGACCACCGCGCATCACGTTGAGCACGAGAGCCGGCAGCGAGGCGGCAGCTATATATGAGATACCCTCCTGCTTAAGGCTGACGCCAGGCGAGGAGGAGGAAGTCATGACAGCCTTGCCGGTTGCGGCGCCGCCGTATACCATATTGATGGCAGCGACCTCGGACTCGGCCTGGAGCACTACCATACCTGTGGTTTCCCATGGCATGAGTTCCTCAAGTGTCTCCAGCACTTCCGACTGCGGGGTGATGGGATAGCCGAAATAGCCGTCGCATCCGTAGCGTATGGCAGCGTGGGCTATCGCCTCGTTCCCTTTCATTAGTCTTACCTCTTCTTTCATATCTGTCAAAGTTGTGTTTTGCTTGGTTGTAGTTGTTCGGTTGGTTAATGAGTGTGGGTTAGTCTACCTTCACGCGATACACCTCGATGCAGGCGTCGGGACATACCCAGGCGCAGGAGCAGCAGCCTGTGCACTTCTCGGGGTCAGCCATATAGGCATAATGATAGCCCCGGTCGTTGACTTCGTTGGGCTGCAGTGCCAGTGTCTTGGTGGGACAAGCCACCACGCACAGGTTGCATCCCTTGCATCTCTCGATGTTTACGGTGATTGCACCTCTTACTTTTGCCATTGTTAGAGTTTTATAGAATGTTAGGTACTTACTTTCTAAGGGTGATACAAAATTACTTATTTTTACAGTCTTAGCCTAAAACCGTTTATATGTTTTAAAACATACGTTTTTGTGTGCTGGTCTTTACTTTTTACCGGTTAGTATTTCGGCCAGTTTTTCCATGCCACGTGTAGCCGGTTCTTTGATGACATGCACATTATAAAGACCATTTATAGATGCTGGATTCGGGTCAATATAGTATATAGGAACTCCCGGGCGTACATAGTGTAACAGGCCAGCAGCCGGATATACATTAAGACTTGTACCTATGACGACAAATATATCGGCCTGTGCCACAAGCTCGACGGCCGGTTCGATATTAGGTACAGCCTCTTGAAAGAACACTATGTGAGGCCGCATCAGGTCACCACGACGTCCGCGTGTCTGCGGTGTAGTGTCAAGATGGTCAGCATCAAGGCTTTCGATATAGTCAGGGTCACTTACTGAGCGCATTTTCATCAGTTCGCCATGCAGATGCAGCACATTGCTTGAACCGGCTCGTTCGTGCAGGTCATCAACATTCTGGGTTATGATATAGACATCATAGTCGCGTTCGAGTTCGACTAATGCCAAATGGGCTGCATTAGGCACTACTTTGAGCAGTTCGTGGCGGCGATGGTTATAAAACTGGTGCACTAATTCCGGGTCACGTCTGAAGCCGTCGGCCGAAGCTACCTGCATCACCGGATAATTCTCCCAAAGACCTCCAGCATCGCGGAAAGTCTTTATGCCGCTCTCGGCACTGATACCTGCGCCGGTCGACACTACTAATTTCGGTTTACCCATACTAATCTGTAGTTTTTTATAGTCTACAAATTTAAGATTTTTTTTTCACTTTCGCACAAATACCGACCTATTACTTTACCTTCTGAGTATGAAAAAGTCGTGGGGATTTGCTAAATTTGCAATTCAACATATCAAAAAGCAATATCAACGCTAATCAACAATGGAAATGACCCCTGATGACTTCGATATCCGTGATACTGCGGGCCGCGAGTCAGACCGCGATATAGAGAAGGCCTTACGTCCGCTGGCCTTCGATGATTTCAGCGGTCAGGATAAGATAATAGCTAACCTGAGAGTCTTCGTACAGGCAGCACGTATGCGTGGTGAAGCACTCGATCATACTTTGTTGCACGGCCCTCCGGGCTTAGGTAAGACCACTCTATCGAATATCGTAGCCAATGAATTGGGTGTAGGCTTTAAGGTTACTTCAGGGCCTGTGCTCGACAAGCCAGGTGACCTTGCTGGCATACTTATGAGTCTGGAAGAGCATGATGTGCTTTTCATTGACGAGATACACCGTCTGCATCCTATAGTTGAAGAGTATCTTTACTCGGCTATGGAGGACTACCGTATCGATATTCTGCTTGATAAGGGTCCTGGTGCTAAAAGTGTGCAGCTCACACTTTCTCCTTTTACGCTTGTGGGTGCCACAACACGAAGTGGCCTGCTAACTTCGCCATTACGTGCTCGTTTTGGTATCAATTGCCATCTCGAATATTATGACCATGATGTGTTACGCAATATAGTGATGCGTTCGGCACGTCTGCTTTCGACACCTATCACTTCAGATGCTGCTATGGAAATCGCCATGCGTTCGCGTGGTACGCCGCGAATCGCTAATGCCCTCCTTAGACGTGTGCGTGATTTCGCTATGGTTCGTGGTAATGGTCGTATTGATCTTGAAATAGCCCGTAGCAGTTTGGAAGCCTTGAACATAGATCGTTACGGACTTGACGAAATAGATAATCGCATACTGCTCACTATTATTGACAAATTCGGTGGAGGTCCGGTCGGCCTTTCCACTATAGCTACTGCGTTAGGTGAGGATTCAGGTACCATAGAGGAAGTATACGAACCTTTCCTTATCAAGGAAGGTTTCTTGAAGCGTACTCCGCGTGGACGTGAAGTCACTCCGTTAGCTTATAGGCATCTGGGTCGTATCTCCGAGGGTCGGGCAGGCACTCTCTTCGACTGATTTTAACTTTTTAATCAGGATTTCAATGGCAGGTATAAAAGCATTGGCCCGGCAGACAGCCGTTTACGGTCTGAGTAGTATAGTGGGTCGTTTCCTGAATTGGGGGTTGGTTCCCCTTTATGTCTATCTGTTTCCCGCCGAACAATATGGTATAGTAAGCTATCTGTATAGTTTTACGGCTGTTATGCTGGTAATATTGAACTATGGTATGGAGACGGGTTTCTTCCGTTTTGCTAACAGTGAGTCGGATCCGAATAAGGTCTACACTACTGCTATGACATCGGTAGGTACTACGTCACTTATCTTTATCATACTCGTGACCATACTGTTACGTCCGGTGTCGGCTATCATGACGTTGCCTTCGCATGAGTGGTATGTATGGATTATGGCCTTCATTGTAGCTATAGATGCCTTCACCAATATTCCTTTTGCCTATCTGCGTTATCGTAACAAGGCGTGGCGTTTCGCCGCTATAAAGCTTATTAACATAGGCGTGAATATCGGTCTGAATCTCTTCTTCATTCTTTTATGTCCGGTACTGGAACGTCACTTCCCTTCATCGATAAACTGGTTTTATGCTCCTTTGGGGGGTCAAGCCTTTGGTATAGGGTGGATATTTGTAGCTAATCTTCTGTCATCGCTTGTAGTATTGATATTACTATTGCCTGATATTATTTGTAAGCCCTGGCAGTTCAACGGCGCTCTGTTACGACGTATGCTCACGTATAGTTGGCCCTTGTTAGTGCTCGGTGTGGCAGGTATCATGAGTCAGAATATGGGTCAGCTCACTATCCCTTATCTTTTTACCGGTCATGAAGATGAGGCACGCAGTATGGTAGGTATATACGCTGCCAACATGAAGATAGCTGTTGTAATGGTGATGTTTACCCAGGCGTTTCGTTACGCATATGAACCGTTTATCTTCTCACAGGCTCGAAGCAGTGGTTCAGGCAACCGCAAGGCCTATTGTGACGCTATGAAATATTTTGTCATTTTCGGTCTGTTTATTTTTCTTGGTGTGATGTATTATTTGCCCATATTGCGGCATTTTATATCACCTGCCTACTGGGAAGGTCTGCGTGTGGTACCGCTGATGATGATAGCTGATTTGTGTTTCGGTGTGTTTTTCAACCTTTCACTGTGGTATAAACTTACCGACCGTACCCGTTGGGGCATGTGGCTGTCGCTGATTTGTTTCGTACTGATGCTCGGACTTAATCTTTGGTTGGTACCGGCCATTGGTATACCAGATGGGTATATGGGCTCTGCATGGGCAGCTCTCATATCATACGCTGCTGTGATGGTACTATCTTATTTCTTAGGTCGCCATTATTATCCGCTGCCATACGAAATCGGTACAATGACTCTCTATACTGTTGGAGCTGCTTGTCTCTATTTTGTGGGTATGCAACTCGAATGGCCCAGCGCTATGTGGGTTACCTACATAATACGTGGTTTGTTACTATTGCTCTACTTGGGAGCTGTGGTGCGTCGCGAGCGTCTACCCCTACCAAAACGTCTACTTAAAAGACACTAAAATGGTGCAAATCTGGCTTTATAAAGATTAAAAATACTGCTGTAAGGTAGGTATTAACGTTTTTTTAATCAAAAACGGACACCATGCTTTGCCCATGTTAAAAAATAGTTATAAATTTGCAACCGCGCTTGCTGACAGCAGTCTGCAGGTATGGTGGCTGCCTCTGTAGTTCAACGGATAGAATAGAAGTTTCCTAAACTTTAGATAGGGGTTCGATTCCCCTCGGAGGTACTATCGCGTCGCGGACAGCAAGTGCTGTTCGTCAGGAAATAATAGTCACTTGAGAAGTGGGAAAATTTACGCAATATAAAGTTCAGCTGGCCAGTCTTGCCGACGGCCATTATGAGCAGGATTTCGAGTGTGGAACTGAATTCTTCAAGAATATGGAGAATCCAGATGTCATATCAAGCGACGTCAAAGTACACATGGACCTTGACAAGAAGAACGATGCCTACGAGTGTACGTTCCACTGTAAAGGTACATTGCAGGTACCCTGTGACCGTTGTCTTGACCCTCTCGATTTGGAAGTCGACTCTGACTATCATATCACGGTGCGCTACGGTGAAGATTATGATGATGTTTCAGATGAGTTGCTGACCATACCTTATAGCGATACCTATCTGAACGTAGCTTATATGCTTTACGATACCATAGTGCTGAGTATACCTCTGCGCCATGTGCATCCTATGGGTAAGTGTAACCGGGCAATGGCTGCGGCATTGCATAAGCATCATGCCGGTGCTGAAGACGATGAAGAGCTGGACGAAGCTCTTGACGCTGTTGACAACGAAGCGATAGACGAGTAATCTTCCGCTCCGTCTGATATACTGCGCTTGCAGAGACGGTAGGTAACTAAGATACCTGTCGTCACTTTTAAGTATATACAAACAAGACACTCACAACAAAAACAAATTAAAAAACAATAAACAGAAATGGCACATCCTAAACGTAGACAGTCACATACCCGTACAGCTAAACGTCGTACACATGACAAAGCTCTTATTCCGACACTGGCCATCTGCCCCAACTGCGGTGCATGGCATGTTTATCACACCGTATGTGGCGAATGCGGCTACTATCGCGGTAAGCTTGTAATCGAAAAGGCTGAAGTTTAAGCCGATCTGTCTTTCTGCTCCGTAGGGAGCGGAAACCAAAACATGTTCACTGCGTTCGCGCCAGCGCTGCCGCAATGGCGGCGCCTTACGGCGTGAACAGTTTTCATTATACATATACGGCAACAACCCCTTATCAAACCTCACCAACACTCATAAGTCATGCTTAATGCAAAGATAAGCGCCATAGCCTCATACGTCCCCGACGACATACTCGACAACGACATGCTCTCCAAAATGGTCGATACCAACGACGAGTGGATAACCACCCGTGTAGGTATCAAAGAGCGCCGTATCCTTCATGAGGAAGGTAAAGGTTCGAGTTATCTCGGTATCAAGGCCGTAGAGAAGCTGTTGCACGACTATGGAGTGGAGGCCGACCAGATAGATTTGCTTATCTGCGCCACTTCCAATCCTGACTACCGCTTCCCCTCGACTGCTTCCGTTATAGCTCATGGCTGCGGTCTGAAAAATGCTTACGCTTACGATATACAGGCCGCTTGTGCCGGTTTTATCGTAACGCTACAGGCTGCTCGTGCCTATATACAGGGCGGTCTGTATAAGAAGATTCTGGTGGTCAGTGCTGAAAAGATGTCAAGTATGACTGACTATCAGGACCGTGCCACATGTCCGTTATTCGGTGATGCTGCAGCTGCGGTACTCGTCGAACCTACAGACGAAGAAGTAGGTATCGTAGATGGTGAGTTTCATATCGACGGCAGTGGACTTCCTAATCTGCTGATGAAAGCCGGCGGTTCGGTTAAGCCTGCTTCGCACGAGACTGTCGATGCCCGCGAGCATTATATATATCAGGAAGGCCGTGTGGTCTATAAGCACGCTGTACGCGACATGTTATCGTCTACACTGTCGGTGATGAAGCGTAATAATCTTACCGTTGAGGAAGTGGATTGGCTTGTACCTCATCAGGCTAATCTACGCATCATTGAGGCTGTGTCTGGACGTACCAAGATAGATCCGGCTAAAGTACTTGTCAATATACAGCACTATGGCAATACTTCGGCTGCTTCGATACCATTATGCCTCGATGAGTTCAAATCACGTCTTAAAAAGGGTGACAAAATACTTATGACGGCTTTCGGTGCTGGCTTCACATGGGGTGCTATGTATCTGATATGGGCTTTTGACACCAAATAAGAGAAACGCCATATTATGCGTAAACGCCACTGCCGGCGGTCTGTCTTGACAGACCGCCGGCAGTGGCGTTTAAACTCATTGCGGTACTACAGCGTTTTAATTATGTTATTAAACCCACAGATATTATGGAAGAAGAAATCAAGACAACCCCCGAAGTACAGCACAAAGCAGGCTTCGTTAATATAGTAGGTAATCCTAATGTAGGTAAATCGACGCTGATGAATGATCTTGTCGGCGAGCGTATATCTATCATCACTTCAAAAGCTCAGACTACACGTCACCGTATAATGGGTATAGTCAATACTCCTGAGTACCAAATTGTATATTCAGATACTCCTGGAGTACTTAAGCCTAAATATAAGTTACAGGAGTCAATGCTGGAGTTTTCTGAAGGTGCTCTTACTGATGCTGATATATTACTTTATGTTACTGACGTAGTAGAAGATCCTGAAAAAAATAAGGATTATCTTGACCGTGTGGCAAAGGAAAATATACCGGTGCTGCTTGTCATTAACAAGATAGATTTGCTCAAGAGTAACGAAGAGCTTGAGAAACTTGTGGAGACTTGGAAGGCGCGTCTGCCTAAGGCAGAGGTATTCCCAACCAGTGCTAAGGAACATTTCAACATTGACAATCTTAAAGCTCGTATTGTAGAATTGTTGCCTCCTTCACCTCCATTCTTTGGTAAAGATGCTCTGACCGATAAGCCAGCACGTTTCTTTGTGACCGAAATAATAAGGGAGAAACTTTTGCTTAACTACGATAAGGAAATACCCTACAGCACAGAGGTTCTGGTAGAGAAATTTGACGAAAAAGATAATTCTATTCATATCATGGCGGTCATCTATGTTGAACGTGACTCGCAGAAAGGTATTATTATCGGTAAAGGTGGTGACAAAATCAAGAGGGTTGGCATTGAAGCCCGTGAAGATATAGAGAAGTTCTTTGATAAGAAAGTATATCTTGAACTCTTTGTAAAGGTTGAGAAAGACTGGCGTAATCGTGAGAATAAACTCCGTGCGTTCGGTTATATCGAATGATGCGAACAGTCTATGACTGTGATAAGACCAATTATAGAAAAATAACCCGAAATGAGCAAATTAATAGCAATAGTAGGACGGCCGAATGTGGGTAAATCTACCCTGTTTAACCGTTTGACGCAGACTCGCCAGGCTATAGTCGATGACACAGCCGGCACCACACGTGACCGTCAGTACGGTAAAGTAGACTGGGACGGTCAGGAATTTTCGATAGTTGATACAGGTGGCTGGGTAGTAAACTCAGACGATATATTCGAGGGAGAAATCAATAAGCAGGTAGAAATCGCCATAGAAGAGGCTGATGTAATTCTGTTTGTTGTCGATGCTTCGACTGGTCTTACAGATCTTGATGATAAGGTAGCTGCTATATTACGCCGCAGTAAGAAGCCGGTTATCGTTGTGGCCAATAAAGAGGATAAGGGCGATGCTCGGTATAATATACCGGAGTTTTATCGACTTGGTCTCGGTGACCCTATCGAGGTATCATCAGCCAACGGTAGCGGCACAGGAGAACTTCTTGATGAAATCGTCAAGGATATGCCAAAACGTGATGATGAGGAAGAAACCGAGGAAAACGTAGCGAAATTCGCTATCGTGGGACGTCCAAATGCCGGTAAGTCTTCTCTTATCAACGCCTTTATAGGAGAAGAACGTCATATCGTCACTGATATAGCCGGTACTACGCGTGATTCTATCTATCATCGTTACAATAAGTTTGGCTTTGACTTCTACCTTGTCGATACTGCTGGTATCCGTAAGAAACAAAAGGTTAATGAGGATATAGAATATTATTCAGTGATTCGTTCGATACGTGCTATCGAGGCTTCGGATGTCTGTATTCTTTTGATAGATGCTACACGTGGTATCGAGGCACAAGATGCTAATATCTTTAGTCTCATACAGCGTAATAAGAAAGGTCTTGTGGTATGTGTAAATAAATGGGACCTTGTAGAAGATAAGTCTATCACTGCTCAGAAGACTTTTGAGAATGCTATACGCAGCAAGTTCGCTCCTTTTACCGACTTCCCGATTATCTTCACATCTGCGCTTACCAAACAGCGTATCTTTAAGGTTCTTGAAACAGCTATTAATGTTTACAACAACCGCCGTCGTATAATACCTACTTCTCAGCTTAATACTTATATGCTTGAACAGATAGCGCTGACACCGCCACCAAGCAATAAGGGTAAGTTTGTGAAAATAAAGTATGTTACCATGCTCAAAGATGCAGTCATACCGACATTCGTCTTCTTCTGCAATCTTCCGCAGTGGGTTAAGGAGCCCTATCGTCGTTTCCTTGAAAACAAGATACGCGAGCACTGGGACTTTAACGGTACACCTATCTCTATTTTTATGCGTGAGAAGTAAAAACTCTTCATATTAAAAGCATTCCATTCCGATTCGCTGAGAAGCGAAATTCATAATAATGACTCAACGTGTCTATCAGAGCTATCTTAACTCTGATAGACACGTTGAGTCATTATTATGAATTTCTTGCTGAGTGCTTGTTACTATATCTAATATTCCTAATCAGATGTGTTTCTGCTGAGATTTATCTTGACCCGGACATTATACCGGTATTTGTATCTTCGGACGAAATACGCTGTCGTGCGTTATTACGCGATTTACCAAAGTCAAGGTTGAAAGACAATTTCAGGAGAAATACTTTTGTGAGTCTCTCTGTGTAGAGTGTCTGAAGATAGGGAGCCACGGCAGAGAAGTTTTCGACAGTCTGACGATACCTTTTCTCAAACGGATTATATACACAGACGGCAGCACTCCATTTTGGGCGATTATATCTCACGGTAAAGTTATGGTTACGTTCGCCCTTACGGAGTGTTTCACCCCATAATTCATTATTGGCTGTACGGAAATCGAAGATAAAAGACCAGTTACGCCAAGAAGCGAACAGTTCACCATAAAATCCGAGATTAGTGTGAGTATGCGTATAGTTGTTACCCTGACTGACAAACCGTTGGTAGAGGGTAGTGAAGCGGAGTGTCACATAGTCCCCAAAAGGTTTGAAAAATAACCACGTGTGCCAGTTAAGACGGTGAAAGCCTCTTTGATTATCGATAGTGCGTATTATGATATTGTCTTCGGCTATATCCTGTTCCATTATAGGACGGTGGTCATAATTGTAAATAGCGATAGAGCCTATACCCATAAAGCGACAAAAGTCCCAGTTTGTCATAAACTGTGCGCTATAATATGTGACAGTCTTAAGATTAGGGTTACCACGTCTCGCTTGATAAGCATCAATATCTTGAGTTACCGAACTTAAATCAGCTAATGAAGGAGCATATCCACCTATCTCTCCATTGAAACGCATGAAGAGACCTCTGACAGCTCCCCATGACAGAGTTAACCGAGGGTTGAATATATACTTCTCTAAATAACGCTTATTCTGAATACTATAAGTGCGTAAGGCACCTAATCCTACGGAATAGTTTACTTGTTTCAGCTGCGACTGAAATTCGGCATATACATTTGTTTGTGACGAACTTATTCTGACCTCACTTTCATACGAACCGGAATAGACATTTTTTAACCATTCTTGACGTTGTCTTATACCACCACTCAATTTACCGGCGCTCATCTCACGTTCATATATGCCTTCTCCGAATAGTGACCACTTGGAACCCTCTATGTTAGAGTAGAAAGCATCAGTTGTGGTCTCACCAAGATTCATGTGATAATTGTGCTTACTGCGGCTATCAAGATATGAACCTACAATGTCGAAGTAAAGCTGTTGCTTATGTGGTAACTTCAGATGGTAGTATATATCCAGAGAAGGTACATCTATCCGTGTAGTAGTATTGTCGTAAATATTGTATTCCTGATTGTTTTGGTAAAGAATGCTGTTACGATCAGCAAAAGAATGAGGTTCGTTATTATAGTAGTTTCTCAAATTCACACTTAGCATCTGTGTGTCTGCTTTCTGCCAAACGTACCTTAGCGAAGCTCTGATACGGTTATACCTAAATGGGGTTGCGCAACCTTTTTCAATGTTGGTTACCGTCCTGTCTTTAAAGTGATAGGTCTCCTGATTCTCACGTATCCAGTCATTATCTCTACGTTCAAAATTTATTACAGCATTAAACATTGAGTGTGCCGTATTATAGCGGCCGGAAAGATTATAATTGCCCCAACCGCCGTAATTAGCTGCCTGTGTAAAATCGCCGTTGACATTTCCTCCTGCAGTACGATATTTCACTATATAATTCATGACAGCTTTTACACCACCGTATTTTAACCCCGGGTTATCAATATATTCTACTTTGGATATATTGTGAGGATTCAGCGCAAGTACTTCTTCATTAGATACTTCAACTCCATTTATACGTAACTGGACTGCGTCCTGTCCGTCAATATTGATAGTATTGTTAAGAGTGCTGACAGAGATACGTGGCAGATTAAGAGCTAAAATAAGATTTATACCGTTTGTCGATGCTTGCCGCTGCTGCTCGTTTGGAGTAATGATTTGCCGGTCAAGTTTCCTTATCACAGGGTCGGCTGAAACAGCTATTGTCTTGAGCTGAATGATGTTTTCATTCATTACTATTGTGCCAACAGCGAAATTGTCAAGTTTACGGTAAAGAGTTTTGTAGCCTGTAGAGCTAAATTTGGCTATAACATCTTCTCGGTCACAAGGAATATTGAACTTCCCCTCGCTATCTGCAAAACCGTAGGTAATGACAGCCGAATCATTAAGTGCGAGAATGAGTACTGTGGCTGCTGCCACAGGTTTTCCGTCAGCTCCCACCAATTGCCCATGATATTTATGTTTACCATGCTGAAGTGCTTCAACATAGAAACGGTCTCCTTTTTTAACTACTGAAACAGGATTCAGACCAATGGTCTGTCGCAAAGCATCATAAGGATTGTCAGTTTTGATATTGGCTGAAATTCGGTAACTGTTGAGTTCATTATATATGAAGTTAAGATTAAGACTCGGGTGGTCTTCAGCAATCTTGTCTAATGCTTCGGATAGAGGTATGGAATTGAATCTGTAACTGAAATTCTCAGCATAGACGGCTATACAACATAGTAATGCCGTAAAAAACAGGGTGAGTCGATTCATAATTATTCTACGGTCAAGACCCCGTCATTAAGTACTATATTGATTTGACTGAAGCTGTTGAGTTGGTCAACCACATTGGGTAGAGATTGTGTCTGCTCCCACTTGAAATACAGATGCAAGTTTTCTTTCTCTGGCGTAGTGAATAACACAGTAATACCGTAATATTGACCGATAGTGTCGAGAATCTGTTTTAAAGTTTCGTTTTTGAATATGACTACTTCCTGTACCGTCAGTATAGAAGCTGAAACAGAATCTGAATTGAGTACACCACCATTTATAGTACTGTTGACCACCTGTTGCTCTTTCACTACTGTTGTCTGTTTCAATTCGTGGTTCTTATCGACAGAACGTTTTATACCTATTGTTGTGGCTACTACAGCCAGAGAACCTACAAGCGTTATGACGGCTGCAGCTGCGTGACGGCTGAAGAGTACAGAAAAGAATCCTGCTTTGGGTTTATTATGAGAGGTAACAAACCTGTTCCACTCCCTATCTATATCCGGCTCTGCTGTAGGAGTAAGAGCATCTGATGTCTTACTCATGAGGTCGTAAAACTGTTGGGTCTCTGAATCGCTGAGTAAGGTGTCGAGTTCATCGTCAGAAAATCTTTCCGGATGCTCTAAGGCTTCGAGAAGTCGGTCGGTGCTATCTTTCATTTCTGTTGAAATTTTGACGTAAAACATTCATTGCCTGACGCAAATATTTATAGACGGCTACTTCACTTATACCTAATTCATCTGCTATTTCCTTATATCTCATGCGTGCTGTAAATCGTAGTCTTACTACTCGACGGCACTGGTCTGAAAGCTGATTGTCAACAATATTGTTGAGTTGCTCAATATCTTCTTCATCAGGCCAGGTATCATCTTCAATATCTTGCACATCAAGAGCATATAATCTATTGAGGCGGTCACGAACTGACAGATTGCGGATATAATTCAGACAAGCATAATGCACACCCTTCAGCAAATAGGAGGGAGTGGCTGACTCAGGCTGCTCCGACAGTAGGGAGGCAAAGACATCGTGCACAATGTCGCGTGCCGTATCTATGTCGTGAAGCAATCTGGTAGCCAGGGTGAGCATAGCTTTGTAATTGTTTCGGAAGAGCTGTTCTATATCATTTATCGTCATCATACATCTAATCAGCACTTAGAAACATATATTCATTAGTTTCTAAGAACTATTTATATAAAACTTGACTTCCGATTTTCCTAACCTTAGGACAGTAGTTTTATTCTTTTTTGAATTGGCTGTTGTTTCTTTGTCTCTGCTCTGTTTTAAATTCTTTCCAGCGGTCATTCATATTTTTGTGGGCTCTGGCAGCAGTTATACCTGTCAAATCTTTCAGAAGTTGAAGCACTCGGTGGCCAAAACCTCGTTTGATGATTCTTCCCTCTCCAACCCTATAATCGGGAGTAAGTTTTAGTCTGATTTCCTCAGGATTTATTCCTTCTACCCTCTCCATAAGAGCTAAGATAGAGGGTTGTAACGTAGGTGCTTCCATAGGCTCGTATATCTCAATATCCTCCGTATTAAATTTGGCTCCGACCCATTTCTTAGCTTCTTTAAGGGTAATATATTCCTTATCTATTATGTAGACTTCAGCGTATGTGCTTACGAAGAAAGGTTCGTTAGGCCGGTTAAATCTGAACATATCACGTCCTCGGCCTTCAGATTCTATATTGAATGAATACCCAGTCAACTCCATAGCCGAGATAGAATCTTTAAGCACATTATCATAGTTAAACTTGACTCTGAAATTATCAAAGTCAAGGTAATCCTTAAAGAAAGCTGATAGGTTTGGTACCCATTTTCTGCTTGTAGTATCAGCTAATACATTTATATTGAGAGTGAGTCTGTCTTTGTTTTTTGTCCATATTTCTGTCGGACTGTACTTGCCGTAAACAGTATCAGTTCCGTATTCAGTCCTTTTGAGGCTGTAGGGTAACTGAGTACCAGAAACAATACCTATCCAGTCTGACCATGAAAAATGATGATTACACTCGTTACTGACACTGTCCAGACCATTAGCATCGGTAAAACGGTAATAGGAATTGCTTTTCAAAACTCTTGGGCGTGACCATCCTCTGAAGCTCATCTTTTTATCGGGCGTAAGCATATAATCAACCATCTTTTCCCGAAAAAGAAATACTGTATCAGTATATGTGGTCAGCGTGGAGTATTCGCGTACATAACCTAATAGATGCAAAATTTTATGCTGTTTGGTTTCAACTACTACCTCCGGTAGTTCTGTCATACTTTCCTGTAGAAATATGGTATCTGACTCATTCGCTGCAACTGTTTTCTCTTTGAAGCCTAAGCAACGTACTGTAATAGGATAACCTGTAGCTGGAATATAGGGTATCCTACCATTTGAATTACACACTCCCACAACATGTCCTCTACAGTCGAACAATGATGCACCCGGTAGAGGCAGATGTGTTGTTGAGTCTGCCACAATAGGCATAACCGTCTGCCCCAGCGTTCTGAAGCTGGAAAGGACAAACATCAGAACTATTATAACATACAACTTTAGGTAGGAAGGCATATATTCTTTCTATTAAGTAGCTCTTAATACTGCGACACAAAATTACATTAATCTCCTGTTCACACTTAGCCTCTACTTCTTTAATTAGTTTTAATTAATCACTTTTTTAGCATTTTAACTTTTATCCATAAGCATCGGCTAATTCCTTGATTTCATAGCCTCTGTCATTCCCATTCCTACAGACAAGACCCAGAAAAATTCATCTTACAGAAATAAAATTTTTAATCCCTTTCAGAACTTTTTACTCTTACATGATGTTATAAATACAGAAAACAGACTGATAGGACAGTCAACAGTTTTCTTCGTTTCATGATGTTAGGTTAGTTAGAAAGTATTATGGAAAACACAGAGGCGTCAATCCGTGAGGACAGACGCCTTAACTATTTTTATACTGTATAAAGTCCTAACTATAATCATGACTACAAGGGAAACGATACTGAACAGTTCGCTTTGCTCACCAGGAACGTCGTACCCTTTCTTATCCCTTACGGAAGTTGACCTTTTAGTTCTGTGTCGTTCTGTGTTTCAGTTCCTGTGTCGTTCTGTGTTCCAATAAGTGCGACGTTCCAGCGAGCAAAGCGAGCCCAGTTCCGTGTCGTTCCAATTCCTACGCCGATAAGCATATTCCGCACTTTATTGTCCCTGTGCAGACCAGTGCGAGGTGGTAGCGAGCAAAGTGAGCTCAGCATTCCTCTTCACCATAAGCAAGATGAAAATCTTATTGGCTTATCAGGGTCTTTGTTGTGGTGTTGCCTTGACGTACCATGTAGATGCCTGGGGT
>CAYNUE010000041.1:0-31469 GCA_964400325.1 uncultured Sangeribacter sp.
TGCCACCTTACGAAGAGAGGCCTCCGAGCAATCGGAGGCCTCTTCTGTTTTGTGCCTTACCTCTGTGTGCATGGTGCCGCACGTGAGGCGAGGCGAGCTGAAGCTCGCACACAGAACCAGGAGGCACGGCTACGCGCCCTGGCTGCTACGCGGCATGATGGGTACGCACGGGTCGCGCTCTGGCTACGACGCAGCACGGCTGTCCTTGGCGTTTGTGTGGTGCCTGGGACAGCCGTGCTCATCAATAATTCTTATAAGTTTTATAATTCTTATAAGATTTATACGACTTATCTAATTATAAACTTATCTAATTATAAAAAGCTACTGGGGTTACTTGTTAAGTTTGCGTGAGACGGCGCGACCGATGAAGCTTATATGGCGTAGGAGTGTGAGTGTGGTGCCATAGTGTTGGCGCATGATATTGAAGCGTTCGCGCAGGGAAGCATGATGATTGGCTGTAGTGAGTCCTTCAGAGAGATAATCGATTTCGACGGTGTCAAGTTTGTGGCATTTGCGTGGTACGGTACGTTCGATACAACGTATAGTCCAGTCATAATCGGCTGAAAAGCGATAACCAAGATTATATTTAGGGGCCAGTGTACGTCGTACCATGAAGGCTTGATGACATATCAGCATACCCTGGGAGAAAGAGGCCCGAGTCAGTACTTTTGGCGCTGAAAGGTGTCGAGGACCTATGACATTTCGTTCGCTATCTACAAGTACTGTATCAGCATATATAATATCAGCCTCGCGTTCTGCTCCTTCAGCGTAGTGTTCAAGTGTTTGAGGAGAATGAAATGTATCGCCAGCATTAAGAAAAAGTACATATTGCCCTCGTGCCATATCAAGCCCTTTATTCATGGCGTCGTATAAACCTTTGTCTGTCTCACTATGAATCACCAGACGTTGATCACCGCTGTTACGTGCTATCTGGATAGTATTATCAGACGAGGCCCCATCAATGATAAGGTGTTCAAAATCATCGAAAGTCTGATTACGTACCGACTCTACTGTAATTCCAACTGTATTGGCGGCATTATAAGTAACGGTAATAATTGAGAACAGGGGAGGTTGCGCCATGGTTATGAAGTTTATAAGTTAAGTTGTTAATGCACGGTCAACATATACAACAGAATGTACAAATTTAATTAAAAAAACTCATTGTACCTCGATACTGGGGATATAAGTTAATTTGGACTCAGTATAAATTATGCCTAAAAATGGCCTTAAGGTTTGGGTAAACCGTAATAAACCCCTAAATTTGTTGCGCTAAATAAATCTAAACAACTAATTAACTTTAAAGGAATACAACTATGGCTTACGTAATTGGCGATAACTGTATAGCTTGCGGCACCTGCCAGCCTGTATGCCCCGTAGAGGCTATCTCTGAGGGCGAGATCTATCACATCGATCCCGATACTTGCATCAGCTGCGGTAGCTGTGCACAGGTTTGCCCCAGCGACGCTATCAGCGAGGGTTAATAAAACCCATATACGCCAAAGCAACTGCAAAGTATCCCCGCCATGCCATGCGCATGACGGGGATACTTATATAAGATATTAAACCAATTACCTTTGCAATGGGTTAGAATAAATAGTACCTTACATACGTTTTATTAAGATGTATGTAAAGGTCTCTTTATCTGCAAATCTTACTAAAAATTAAAATTATGGATAGAATAAAAGTAAAAGTCATTAATAAGAGTCATCATCCCCTACCTGATTATTCAACTTTTGAAGCTGCTGGTATGGACGTTCGTGCCTATCTGCCTGATGGACCTATAACCCTTAAACCATTACAACGTGCACTTATACCCACAGGCTTGGCTATACAGTTGCCTCAGGGCTATGAATGTCAGATACGTCCACGTTCAGGCTTGGCCCTGAAACACGGTTTGAGTATTGTCAATACTCCTGGTACTGTTGATGCTGATTACCGTGGTGAGATAGGTGTGGTGCTTATTAATTTGGGTCAGGAAGATTTTGTGGTTAATGATGGAGAGCGTATCTGTCAGATGGTAATTACGCAATATTCTCACGTCAAATGGGAGCCTGTCCATGAACTTGACCGAACGAAGCGTGAGGACGGGTCTTTCGGACATACTGGTACAAACTGAAAAAATCTCTCTCCCAAACAATTCAATTTCGACAATAACAGTGAATCCTAAAACCCTGCTCAGTGTTCTGTTCCTTGCGGTTGTCATGATAGCTACCGCAGTCAGCCAGCCTGAACCCCGTAGTGTACAGCGTCAAAAAGCACGTTATTATTACATGGAGGGTGCTCGTCACAATGCTGCTGGTGAGAATGCCGAAGCATACGAGTACTTCCGTAAGGCATATCAAGCTGATCCTACGTACGAGGAGGCAGCCAATGCTTTTGGTGCCAAACGGCTTATAATCAAAATTGATACTTTACAGAGTCCTGCGGAAGTAAAACGCTCGTTCTCTCTTATGAGTGCTTTGGTTGACCGTTATCCTGGTGATATTTTCGAATCATCGCTTTATGCCTATGTCGCTGCTAACACTGATACACTTGAAGAAGCAGTAAGAGTATTCAAACGTACTGTTGACCTGAATCCTGGTAAAACAGCTCTTTTGGTACATCTCGCTGATTCGTATATGGCTACAGGCCAGGTAGACAGTGCCCTGAACGCACTTAATACCTACGAACGTCTTGAAGGTAAATCGACACAGCTAACCATAAAGAAACTCAATTATCTTATAGCGGTCAATGATACGGCAGGAGCTATCAAAGAAGTTAATTCTCTTATTGACTCCTCACCTGCCATGGCTGATTATCTGATGCTCAAAGGTAATCTGTTTGAAGCTTTGTCACTACCTGACTCTGCACTCACTTATTATCGACGTGCTGAACAGCTTGAGCCGGACAATGGAGCTATCAAGATGACACTTGCAGGATTCTACAAAGATCGTGGTGATTCTGTGGCATACGATAGCGCCATATATGACGCCCTGTTGTCTGAAGACTTTGAGTTAGAAGATAAATTGCATATCCTCAGCGAATATTTGCAGACTCTTATACATGATAATTCCGATACTCAACGTGGTGACTATCTGTTTAGTGCTTTGGAACGTCAGCATCCACATGAGCCTGCCGTGCTTGATTTGGCAGCACGCTATAGTGCCGCAAAGGGAGAATGGGATGAAGCTATTGAGCATATATCATACGCTATTGACCTTAATCCCAATGAAGAAACTTATCGTGGACAGTTGATTACCTACTATTTGTCTGATGAGCAACCTAAGGCGGCTATGAAAGCTTATGAAGATGCTCTAAGTCATATAGACCGACCTGCAGATGCTATGCAGTTATTGTATGCTAATGCTTGTAATCTGGCTGGTTACTATGATAAGGCACGAGATATATACATAGACTGTATAAAGACTGTCTCACCGGAAGCGTATAGTGATAGTACGATTGAAGACAGTAATCTGCGTCATCGTCTGGATTATGATGGCCTGGTTCGTGTGTCGACTCTCTATAATATGTTAGGTGATAGTTATTACACTTCAGGACAAAAGGAGAGGGCTTTTACGGCTTATGATAATTCGCTTTATTTTATGCCGGATAACCCTATGACTCTTAACAATTATGCTTATTTCTTGACAGAAGAGGGCGGTGACCTTGAACGGGCCTCAGCTATGAGTCGTAGCGCTCTTGATCAAAGTCCTGATAATGATACCTATATTGATACTTACGCCTGGATAGAGTTCAAGTTAGGTCATTTCGAAGAAGCGCGTCTTTATCAGAAAAGAGCTATTGAGTTGGCTGAAGCACAAGATTCAGTTTCAGCTGAACTTTACGAGCACTACGGTGATATTCTTTTCATGTGTCAGGAACCAGCTGAGGCATTGGTATACTGGGAAAAGGCATTGGAACTTGACCCAGAAAACGCTATGCTAAAAAAGAAAGTAGAGCATCGAACATATTTTTATCCCGAAAATCATAAGAAATGACGCCGCGAGGCGATACATAGTAACTTTGAAGTGAAGAAGACAATTTATAATATTCTCGTAGGTTTAATACTGATTGCTACAAATCTGTCAGCTTTAGCACAGAGTGATACTGAGATGATGTTATATGGTGCTGAAGCTGGTGATAGCATTTACACAGTGTCTGCTTCAGTACGTGAACTTCCCGAAGGTTATATGAGTGCTGATAACGCTACTGCTGAACGTATAACCAACAATATACTTTCGGAGTATAGTGACTGGGAAACTGTTGAGCTTGATGGTAAGCTGCGTATGGAGGGACTTCCGTTAACACCAAATGTCAAAATATACATGGAGCGCGACAAGTCGGTATCGATTTCGCTTCGTGCGCCATTTGTCGGTGAGGTTGGACGGCTTGAAGCAAATCAGGATAGTGTCTCAGTCATTAATAAGATGAATCGCACTTACAGTACATACGCTGTAGCTGACAGTCCTGTACCGGTAGATGTTTCAACCCTGCAGTGTCTGCTATTACAACGTATCAATATTCCTGGGCGCGGTCAGTTAGGTGAGGATACTGTTTCCTTACTGGATATGTATATGACTGAGGATTTTCAGCAATTTTTAATGCTTCCAAAGCGTGAGGTCGAAATAGAAGGATGCAGTTATGGCTTTGTCACTGATGGCGAGGGTAAACTTGTTGCGATCATAGTCACTATCGACTCAGCCGAAGACGACAGTGTGACGGTAGAGTATACTCCTGACGGAAGTGGTACTGATATAGATGTGCTTGCTGCTATAGGCGAGCGCATTTATCGTGCCCAGCTTGATTTAAAAGCTCCTAAATGGAATGTCGAGGGCTTCGCTTCTATCGTACCTGGACCTAAATATCGCAGACTTCCGTTTAAGGAATTTCTCAAAGCATTCTGATCTCCTCACTCTCCTTATAACAACTCATGAATCGATTACTTATTACCTTCGCTCTACTGCTTGCAGTTATATGTGCCGACACTCCACAATCTGTCGGTACTGTTGTTGCACAAACTAAGCAGACCAATACGTCTAAATCAAAAACAACTTCAGGTAAATCTACTTCAACCGCCGGTAAGTCTGCTTCTGGTTCCGGTAAAGCAAAAGCATCTTCTACACCTGCTAAGAAAAATACTGGTACTGCTCAGACACAACAGAAGAAGCAGACTAAAGACAGTAACGGTACAGGACAAAAGTCTAAAGGTACAACACAAAAAAAGAAGAGTGGTAATACTTCTACCAAGCAACAATCTGTTGAAACCTCCGCTGATGTCAAGCGTCAACAGCAGGCTGCGCAGCAAGATATACGTAATACCAAGGAGCAAATCAAGGAAAACGAAGCTAAAGTTAAAAAAAATCTTAGTGAGCTTAGCCGTATTGGTACTGATATAGATGCTTCAAAAGCCCAGGCAGGTACAATAGCTGCTCAGGTAAGTAAACTTCAGAAGAATATTGGGGCACTTGAAAGTGAAATAGGTGCTAATGAAGCAGAATTACAGCGTCTACGCGAAAAATATCTTGATGCCATAAAGAAGGTGCGTGCTGGTAAAAAACGTAATTCTCAGCTTGCATTCATTTTTTCCTCAGATAATCTTAATCAGGCTATGCGGCGTATGCGTTATCTGGGACAATTCTCTGACTGGCGTAAAAATCAAAGTGCTGAACTTGACCGCCGAGTGGAATTATTGCGTAATCAGCAGGACACTCTTGCTGCCGCACGTCGTGCTCAGGAAGTGGCTTTACAACGTCAGCGCCAGACACAGCACCAGCTCGAATCACAGTATGCACGTCAGGATTCTGTAGTAGCAGAATTGCGTCAGAATGGACAGGCACTACGTACACATCTTGAACATAAACAGGCTGAGGCTAATGCCCTTGGTAATCGTGTTGCACAACTTATAGCTCAGGAACAAGCCAAAGCTAAAGCTGAGGCTGAAGCGCGCGCTAAAGCTGAAGCAAAGGCTAAAGCCGAGGCAGAAGCAAGAGCTAAAGCCAAAGCTAAGGCTGAGGCCGAAGCACGTGCCAAAGCTGAAGCGGAAGCTAAGGCTAAAGCTAAGGCTGAACAGGAACGTAAACTGGCTCAGGCAAACGCAGCTAAGGATAAGAAGGAGTCAAAGAACACTGAAACCGCTCAGGCTACCCCTAAGAAAGATTCCAAGCCTGATAAGAGTAAGAATAATACAGATGTAAGAAAAGGTGAAGGTCAGTATGCAGCCGCTCGCAGACGAAAAGGGCATAACGATAAGTCTGAAAAGAGTAATGCTGAAAAGGCTACTACCACTGCATCTGCTGCCACTTCGAAAACTACAACAGCAACCACAACTTCAGCTGTTGGCAATTTTGAGAAAATGAAAGGTCAATTGCCACGTCCAGTCAGTGGTGCTTTCCGTATTATCAGTCCATTTGGTCGTCATCCTTATCCAGGACTGCCTGATGTAATGTATGATAATCTTGGAATAGATGTAGAAGTCAGTCCTGGGGCACAGGTCAAGGCTGTGTATGGAGGCAAGGTTTCAGCCGTGTTTATCATGCCTGATTATCAAACTGTCGTGATGGTAAATCATGGTAATTATGTAACAGTTTACGGTCATATAGGTACGGCTGCTGTTAAATCTGGTGATACTGTTACACAGGGTCAAGCTCTTGGTTCATTAGTTAAAGATGAAGATGGTGGTAATCATAGCACACTGCACTTTGAGGTATGGAAGAACCGTGAGACACAAAATCCCATGCACTGGATAAAATGAATTCCGTCATGAAAGAAAAGGGAAACATGTCATCATCTATCGGCTCAACCTCTGTTTCACTCAAAAAATGGAGTATAGTACGTTATACTCCAGATATGCATGATACATGGAACACTTTGGTAGAAAACTCAGCTAACGGAACCTTTCTGCTGACACGTGAATACATGGATTACCATAGCAATCGGTTCAGCGATTGCTCACTCATAGGATTAAAAGACGGAACTCCGTTTGTGCTTCTTCCTGCCAATCTTACCTCTGATGGTGTGTTACATTCTCATCAAGGACTGACTTACGGCGGGTGGATAGTGCCTTGTCGGCATTTTGACGGTAATGATATGCTTGAAGTATTTGATAGCACTATTGAATATTGCCGTGGACTCGGTGTAGAAGGTATTGATTATAAACCTATTCCATGGATATACACTCGCCAGCCGGCCCAAGATGATCTTTATGCTTTGTTTCGTCATAAGGCTCGGTTGACAGAGTGTAATCTATCATGTACCGTAAATCTTACGGATAATCCTGGTTTCAATACTCTTCAGAGGCGGCATTTGCGTAAGGCCCTCAAGTCAGGTGCAACTGTAGGCCTTACTAATGATACTGATCGTTTTTGGGCTCTACTCATATCCTGTCTTAAAGACCGTCATGATGCCATACCTGTACATACTGCTGAGGAGATGAAGTTACTACAGCAGCGTTTTCCTGAGAATATACGTCTATTCACAGCCACACTTTATGGTGAAATGCAGGCAGGTGTGTGCATATATGATACAGGTCGTACTGTACACTGTCAGTATATAGCTACTACCGAAACTGGACGTAGTCTGGGCCTACTTACCTTGCTTATACATTATCTTATGTATGATGTATATAGCTCTCGGCTTTATTTCGACTTCGGCACTTCTAACGAACATGCCGGCCTTGTGCTTAATCACGGTCTTCTACGTCAGAAATCATCATTAGGTGGTAGTGGCGTAGCTTATCAGCGCTGGTTTATCAATCTTTAACTCATGACACACTCTGGGGAAGAACATATTTACTTGACAGCTCCGCTTGATAGTCATCGCCCTCCTGTGACACGACGTAGTAAGACACCGGTCTTATGCATTGTGGTGCCGTGTCTTAATGAAGAGGAGGCTTTGCCACTTTTTCATCAGTGTCTGTCAGCTGTAGTCAGTTCATTGAAAACAAACGGTAAAATAAGTTCTGATAGTTATATACTTTATGTTGACGATGGTAGCATTGACTCCACATGGGAAGTCATAACAACTCTGGCTTCTCGTTTTCCGTCAGATGTAGGCGGTCTTCGTCTTTCAACTAACACGGGTCATCAGAACGCTCTTGTAGCAGGCATAGAAGCCGTAGCTTCCTATATTGATATAGTAGTGACTATTGATGCTGATATGCAGGACGATCCAGGTGCAATAGGGGCTATGGTAGAAGAATATATGAAGGGCTATGATATAGTATATGGAGTCCGTGCAGACCGTAGTAGTGACAGTCATGCCAAACGCGGACTGGCTCAGACACACTACCGACTTATGCAAGCTTTAGGAGCACGTACTGTCTACAATCATAGTGACTACCGTCTTATGAGCCGTAGAGCTATAGACTCTTTATGCAGTTATGAAGAACGTAATCTGTATTTGCGTGGTATAGTACCTACGCTTGGATTTGCACAGTCTAAAGTCTATTTTACCCGTGCCCGACGAGTAGCTGGGAAAACCAAATATCCATTAGGACGCATGTTCAACTTTGCTGCCGATGGCATAACATCGTTTTCAGTTCGTCCGGTACGTATGGTATTTATAACCGGCATGATATTTCTACTTGTAGCTTTAGGAATATTGATATATGTACTTATACGTTACTTAAGTGGTCACACTATAGAAGGGTGGTCATCACTGATGGTGTCTGTATGGTTGTGTAGCGGAGTATTGCTTATGGCTTTAGGAGTAACAGGAGAATATGTGGGCAAGATATATACAGAGGTCAAGCATCGGCCACGTTATCATCTGGAGGAGTCTGTGGGTCGCGTCGCAGACGTCGGCGCAGCATATACACCGAAACCACGGCCGAACCTACGGCAACAGTGCCCATAATCCCGTAAGAAAGCCCAACAGAAGATAAAAAAGAGGCTGAAAATGTAGCGAGACATAACAATGTAGCTATAGCCATGCCACGTAGTGCTCTTGAATCAAGACGGAAGGCGTAAAGTCGTCGGTTGACAAAATAATATATTATAAAGCACACAATACAATCAGCCACCATACCGTAACCAAGACCTATAAGACCAAAAAGAAGAAAACCAACAGCGCTCATACCCAGTGTCAAGAGATTGCCGGTTATACCTTCAAGCCAGAGAAAAACTTTTTTATTATCTTTAGCAAATGCTATATAACCTAAAGGAAACATCAAGGCTTTGAGCATGACTCCAAGTCCCATCCAGCGCATTAAAGGTGTTACAGATTCAAAACGTGAGGTCAACAATATTTCTATAACTAACGGAGCCGTAAGTATCAGAGCACATACTATTGGTGTAACTATATAACCGACCATTTCAATCTGACGATTGACTACACATCGCATTTCGTCATTATTATTGGCAACTGCCGAGAGACGTGGAAAATAATCGAGAGCAAGAGCCGAAAACACCATTCCTGAATATTGAGTGGTAAGTGAATTAGCACCTTGATAGAGACCCACAGTATCCGTATCGCCTACAGCATTCAGAAATATGTTGAGGGCGTATGTACAGCCGGACCCGATTAAGTCAGAAATCATAAGGATAAACCCAAGTCCTATAAGACGCATTACAATAGGACGGTGAGATTGCCATGAGAAACGTATGCGTCTGTATTGGCGTTCGCGCAAAGCTTTGCGTAAGGCTAAGGTATAGAACAAGGCCATAGTCAAGGCCAACAATACCATAGCTGGCACAATACCGTCATAACCTAACCACCAATAGAGAGGCACACCTACAAGTAGTCCTGATAAAGCGCTTACCAAAGAGGCTTTAGAGATTCTGCTCACTTCATGAAGACCTTGCAGTAAAGCCAGTACACCATTGTAAAATATGGTCAAGAATACTGCTACACCGAGGAGCATGAACATTGGAGCAGCCTCGTAAGTATGAAAGGTAGTCTGACTGAGCCAACGACATCCGAATATGCATACAAGAGCCCCGAACAGTGATGTCAATAGTATAAGACGTCGTGCTACACCAAGTGCTGTACTGAGTGTACCGACATCTTCCTTACCAGCAGCCACTTCTTTGACTATAGCCAAGTTTAGACCTAAAGAGGCAAAACGCTGTACTGTCTGTGCCGCTGAGGTAAAAAGTGCTGATATGCCCATACCCTCCGGCCCAAGAAATATAGCTACCAGCTTACCACGTACAAGATTGACTATAATCTGTAATACCTGCACACTTCCGAATAGGGAAAATCCTTTCAGAATGCTCCGGTATATATTAGAATTTTTTTTGACGTGTGAATCGGTCATAGAGCGGTAAGATAAACAACGATGTCCTGACTCCAAGACGTGCCAAAGTGTAGTAACGTGGACTCACACGTCCGCGTAATAGGCTCCAGTCTATGTGTTGCCTCTGTTCATCTAACATGCGTTGTGCTTCCTGACGCTGTTCGTTTGTCAAATTCTGTAAGGAAGCAAGAAGGCGTATGCCACGAAAAAAATTATGAAATAACTGACAGGCTGCTTTGAATGGTACCTCTTCGTCAGCTTGCCATTCTTTTTTAGCCAGATTTACCAGAGCACGGTCGGACTGTAGAAAATCAAATAGTTTCAACGATGGCTTATGTGTCACAGATTCTGACTGCATAAGGTAGAAGTATGGTGTGTCAGCTATAGCTACTTTTGACGCCAACAGTAGAAGTTGGCGTGTAAGCACTTCGTCAGCAAATACTGATGGAACCATTTCGAATCTTTCGAAACATTCCAGATATAGTTTGCGCAGTATTATTCCTCCGCCGGCGCCTATCTGCCAACCGTCAAGGGTTAAGGCCACCATATCTCGTCCTTTCCAGGTTTCTCTAATTGGAAAGTCAGCTGTCGGAACGAAACGTTTTGCCTCTGACCTATCATGTAGATACATAACCGGATATACTATATCGGCTCTGGTCTCTTGTTTACGTTTAAGAAGCTTTTCAAGATAATCCGGTTCTACCCAATCATCAGCATCAAGCGGTGCTACTAAGGCGGCGCGTGCTTCCTCTATGGCACGTCGGCGAGGTATGAAAGCACAGCCAGAGTTAGTAGGCATGGAGATGAGTCTAATCTTATCCGGATAATGCCTGACATAGTCATTTACAATAGCAGCTGTGGCATCAGTCGAACAATCGTCTACGACCACTATTTCGAAGGTTGCTCCTTTCTGTACGAGAAGACTGTCAAGAGCGCGACCTATAAAAGGTGCGACATTATAAGCCGGCATGACAAACGACACTTCTGGCTGTCGAGCTGTCGAGGTAACCTGACTCATGATTTATGAGTTCGTTTCGGTCTCTTGAACGCTTTGAGTCGACGTGCAAGACGTACACCGTCCATCCAATATTTTACGTAGGTTTTAAGTCCGCCCTCAATACCCTCACTTTCACGACGTCCTATGGCTATCATACGCATGGGCCAGCTGAAAGGGTGCATGTGCATTACGGCTGCGCCTTTTGCACCGATATGCAATGGGTCTTTACCTTTACGTTCAGAAGTTGTAAGCCCTGGATGAACACATATATCCAGCGGTAGAAGCAGGACTTTCAGACCTGCATTAACCATGTCTGTAAGCCATATACTCTCTTCTCCCATAGGCAGTGGGGCACCGATACCAAAAAGCTCGTTGAAAAGTGTACCTGCTTTTTTAACTGATGCAGTACGGAAAGCCATCTCGAACGAAATGACATAATACCCCTTGGGCTGTTGGTCCAAGGTTACTGCTCTATCAGGATGAGGTTTGAAAGGAAGTCCATCACCTCTTAGGGCACGGCATAGCAATACGTCGGCTTCAGGATGTGTCTCAAAAGCCTTCATAAGCATGCGTAGGTTTTCAGCAGTGTATTTTACGTCATCGTCAGCTATGAGAGCTATCGGTGCCGTAGAAGCTATAAGAGCTATATTTCGGTTGCGGGATAGTCCTCGTGTAGTATTGGTTATAATCTTGAAGTCAGGACGTTTCAAGGCCTCCGGTATTTTACGAGGTCCATCGGTAAGTTGCCAGCTTACAAGATATTCGACACCTTCGACTTTAGGATGGTTACATGAAGCTACTCGTTCTATTCCATCTTGTCCTAAGGTACATATTAATACTTGAAGTTTTGTCATTATTGTTGATTTAATATATTCTGCCAATGATGTTCAAAACGGTCTGCCACTATACGGACATCATTATTTTGTTCTACCAGCCGCCGACCGAGTTGTGAACGTTGATTCATTTCCTCTGGATTACGCAACAGATGCCATAATGTATCTTCTATATTAACTGATGGATCAAGACGTAATACAGGTTCAGTATCTGTCCAGCCGATAGCACGATAGAATTCTGGTTGACCTCCCGAACCGGCTATACGGCCCATTGCCATAGTCTGCAGAGCGTTTGTAGCCGGTGAGTAAGAATAGAGTTGGTCAAGCACGATGTGGCTATTCTGGACATGTTGTAGATAATCGGTAAGCGGTATACTATTGACTGCATCAAGTAAGAACCGTTGTGGATTACGGCGTGCCATTTCTTCTACTATTTTTACCATCTGTGCTGTGCCTTTCTGTACCTCCATACTTTTACGCATACCTATCAATATACGTAAAGGACCTTCATTTATTTCAGGTAGGGGAGTATAGGGAAGCATTTTGAGGTCAATAGGGATATTTGTGAATACGAGTCGGTCGCTTAACACAGGCCGACTTGCCATATCGTATTCCGGTAGTACTGACATAGCGCCGTCAACAGTATCGTACACCTCTTGATTGAAATCAGCTACTTCCGGCAACATCCAGCCTGATTCGCGTATTGATTCACGCATGGCAAATTCGGTACGCCTTGTGCCTATACGGAACTCAGAGAAGCGAAATAGGTTGGTGGTAGTGCATGCCTTTACAAAGAAGTAATCATCACCTGCTAAAGTGAGAAAGAGAGTAGCGTTATTGTTTTTTAGCTTTTTCAGTAATGGTCTTAGTCTTTCGGGTCGTAGAGCTGCGAAGTGTGGATTTATAAGCTGTACGACATCAAAACCTTTTAATTTGGGCCACAGACGGCCTATGTCGGTAAGATAACGTATAGTACCCCATGTGCCGGGACGACGGTCAAGCATGACGTCGGCTTCGGTTCGCATATATCGTCCGCCATCTGACACTACTGTCACTTCGTGGCCACGGGCACGAAGTTCTGTTGCCAGACAAGCGTGTAAATTCGAGTAATCACCTAAGAATAGAATCTTCATGCAGCAAAAATAATAAATATCCGTCAATTGTGATAGAATTTGACTAATTTTGTAACTATGTTCAATAACACTGCCAAATACACAAATGAAATCGGATTGGTGCCCGGTCTTACGGTAGTAGTGCCGGTATATAATCGTGCCGGACTTCTGGTACGCTGTCTTGATAGTGTAAGAAATCAAACTCTAAGGCCACTGAGACTGATAGTAGTTGACAATGCTTCGACTGATACGACACGAGCTACGGCTGAGGATTGGGCCCAAAGACATAATACAGACGATTTCAGAGTATGTGTTATCAGTGAAAGAAATCAAGGTGCATGTCACGCACGCCAAGCTGGATTGGATAAGACAGAAACTGAGTATGTAATGTTCTTTGACAGCGATGATATGATGCATGCAGACATGGCTATGACAGCATTCGAGACTTTAAAGACAGGTCCTGATATAGCTGCATGGCCGGTAAATTATAATTTTCTTGATGGTGTACGTCGTCAGACCCCAGGTCCTGATGGGGACCCACTCGATTCGCATCTGATTCATGCTACTTTGCGTACGGTTGGCTATGCTGTACGTACAGAAGTGTTACGTCAGGCAGGAGGATGGAATAATAATCTGAAAGTATGGGACGATTGGGAATTGGGTGTACGTTTGCTTACCTTGACTGACCGTGTGGCTTGGATTGGTCGTCCTATGGCTGAAATTTACAGTCAAGCAGAATCTCTCACCGGTCTTGATTTCATTTCAAAGGCTGGAGCTTGGGAAGAAGCTCTTGACCGTATTGAAAATGTTCTTCATAACTCCTCGCTGCCACGTCGGGGACACTATCTTAATCTGGTTGATTACCGACGTGCTGTTCTTGCAGCTTATTACAGTAGGGAAGGAAATAAAGAATTAGCTGAGAAGTTACTTGAAAAAACTCTCCATGACAGCACTACGTTGAATGGGTGGCAAAAGCGTCTTGTACGGTTACTATATAAATATACAGCCCGAGGCCATCGTGGCGCCGGGCGTATAGCTGTGCGTATGCTTTGATGTGAAATTATTTCTTGCGGCGGCGTACGGACTTAGCAGCAGCCGAATTTGGAGTATTGCTTGAACCGCTGGAAGAGGAGTTGCTTACTTTAGGCTTTTTAGCTTTAGTAGTTTTCTTAGCCTTGGTGCTTGAAGCCTTTGCACGGCGTCCGCGTACTGACTTAGTTGCCGAATCATCATTGTCTGCTGCTTCGACTACAGTACGCTCCGGTATCGAATCAGCTGCTGCGGCAGCTGCTGCCGCCAATTCTTCCGCCTTCTCACGTTGTGCCAAGTATTCCTCGCGAGTTGGTACCCAAAGATCCTTACCAAACTCACGCAGACGTGTGTCTATGCTGTCCTGAGCACGCTTTAGGTCATCGGGATCAGGATACATCTGATTCATTGACAGGTTACGTAAGTTACGTGTCTTATATATTTCGCCATCATACATCGCCAGATTAAAATAATCATCAAGGCTGTACTGTGGCAAATTATTATCGTCATTGAGGAAGATGTACTGTTGAGCCAAATAGGGACGGAGTACATCAAAACGTACCCAGAACATGGGATAGCGAGCTTCGCCACCGAAATCACCGAAACGATTCAGTACGGGACATATAGCCTCGACACGAGTTTTCATACGGTTGGAACGACGGTCGAATTCCCACTTTTCCAATATATAGTAATTCAATACCTGACCGGTTGGTACATCAGCTTCTTCAATAACATACTTTTTACCTTTGCCTTCACCCTGAGTATAGTATATGCCGAAACGCTCCAACATTTCAGGGACATTGATACGATACTGGTCAGTAAATACTTCACGTCCGTCCAGATATTCGTAGGCCGGTATTTTTTCGTCCACTACCAGACCGAGAATGATGCGGAACAGGTTTTCCTGTCCGTCGATTACGTCTTCTGGAAAGTATAGCGGTGTATTAGCATCTTTGGTGAGGTCGAGCTGTCGGTATATCTGGCGCATGTAAGCCAGGTCAGCATCGTGTGGCTCTTTAGTCTCAAAGAATCCGGCCATTCGTTCGGTGACCTGTGGACCTGTTTGCGCACCAGCTTTCTGTTGCTCTTTTTCAGCACGCTTACGCACCACACCGCCTGTTTCATCTTGTGCGATAACGGCGGCGCTGCAAAGAGCCAGGGTTATTATAGCTAATATGTTGCGATATGTCTTCATTATGCTTACATGCAGTTTATGTTCTGAATTTATTGTTTTGTCGGCATTCTATCAGTTAAGCACTACCTGCATAGGCGATATATTACGTGTGATGCCGTCAGGCCCTTTAGCCTTTACCTCCGATATAAAGAATTCTTTGCCTGGTTTGAGGCGTTTGAACTGTTCTTTCTGTCGTGCTGAGAACGATGCACCGTCCGATACTTCCGGAATAGCGTTGCCCATGGAGTCATAGAATACCGTTGAGAATGATATAACAGTATATGTGACATTGAGCAAATCATCGTCAATAGCGGCTCCTAAACCGGAAGCTGCCATAAGGTCAGCTTTTGATATACGTTTTGGGAAGCCCTTGTATTGTACCGGATTACCTTGTGCGTCTTTTACCTGTATATAAGGTGTCGGGTCAGGAAGTTTGCGAACACGGAAGGCCATTGAACCGACCGTTTGTGAACTACCCTCGACATTAGCCGTAACCGTAATCACAGCCTCTGTACCCACCTGACTGGCATGAGCTACCCATGAATCACCGTTGCGTGTCAGAGTACCATTGGTCATGGTAGCCTGTATTGCTGACATGGGCACACCTGGTACTGAAATACTTATGGGGTTGTCAATACCGGCATACAGCACATTCATCATGGTGGGTGAGATTGTTGCCATTGGCTCCATTACTGTATAAGCGGCTTTGAAAGGACGCTTATCTATGGTGCCGTCGCCTTTGGTCACCTCTATATATCCTGAATATTCGTGATTACCTACAGCGCCTGCTACAAATTCGTAGACTCCACGGTTATTATTAAGCTTTGACCCGTTTACAAAAATAGTAGGACGCTGTGTGGTGTCGATAGCTGCAAGAACGATATTGGCTGAATACTTACCACCGCGCATTATCATGTTGCTGTTAGGAATAACGTAGGCGTTAAGTTCGTTAACACGTACGTCACCGATGTCTACGTTGGTGATGAGGTTGCTGAAAGCTTCCGATTCTGCCTGACGTATGTCGTTCTGCAGTTTGGTGAGCAGAGTTACGGCAGCCACAGCAGGCATATTATCGAACATTTTGGTTTCCCAATCGAGAGGTCCTACAGTACCGGGTAGAGGAGACACCTCTGTCGAAAGCATTTCGAGCACGGCTTTCTGTTTGACCGAATCACCTATTAGTGGAGTCACGAAATCGCGATAGGATTCAACGCTCTCACGCAGGCGGCGTCCACGCATTGTGGTAGGGTTAAGCATGGTTACCGAAGCTGCCTCAAGGTCATCAAGATTGACGATAGCCGTATAATCTCCTTCAGGACCGTCAGCTTTACGGGCTATTTCGGTCTTGAGTGAGTCAATGGCCAGATAGAGAGCCGAAGTGCGGTCATGCAGCTCGACACCCTTCTCATACCAAATTGCCGCTTTGGTCGGGTTCTTCTCGTAGAGCTCGCCTAAATAGCGGAACTGAATGTCGTTTTTGGCCGACATGTTGAGGTTGGTGCGGTGCAGCCCCTCATGTACCTGGTTGAAGCCGTTGAGCACGTCGCTGCTCACATTGAGGGCGAGCATGGCAGTAAGGACGATATACATGAGGTTTATCATCTTCTGCCTGGGCGACATGTGGGCTATGTTTCCACCTGCCATAAATTATTATCTTAATCTCTTATCTCTTTGTGAAAGGTTTGAAAGTGTAGGGAAAAGGCTCACCGGTCCGTGTCGTGGTCGGTGTCCTTATCAGTGACGAAAGGATTTGTGCCTGCCATACCGCTCATCATAGGAGAAGCCATATTGACAGTCATTGCAGTTATCATCTTCTCGTACACCTGATTGAGCTGACGCATGTAACGGGCCATCTTTTCTGTTTCTTCGCAGTAGCGGCTCGACTCGTCGGCCGATTTTTCGTACATGTCACGTATATCTTTAAGACCACGGTTGACACGGTCTATCGATTCAAGCTGTGAGGATATACCACGTAACTGTATCTCATAGATAGTATTCAGACCGCTGATGTTACGGTTGAGATTCTCCATTTGATCCACATAACCTGTCGAACTGCGTGTGATAGTTTCCGAGTTAACGGTTATAGCACGATATGATTCAAGCAATACCGAACTTACCTCGTTAAGCTGTTTTGTGGTCTCCTGTAATTGGGCCATCTGTGAGGCTATACCAGAAATCTGACTGAGATAATCCTGTGTGGCTGTAGCAAGTTCGGCCATTTGTGAGAGCTGTTCGCTGGCGGCTGCCATACGTGCGATACTGTCATGTAGCGAAGTTGCATCTTCTTCGGTCAGTGAGGCAGCCGGAAGCCCACCTATCATACCACCACCAATGACACCACTACCTCCGGAAATGACAACACCGCCAGTAGAGGGGTCTACACCTTCCGAAGCAGTTCCAGTGACACCGTTGCCTCCGATGATGCCTCCACCGATGATACCACCGCCACCTCCAGCTATGATGACACCACCGCCACCGTTGCCGCTGACTTGTCCTTCAGAATCTGACGGAGCAAACTCACCCGACATCGAAATATCATTACTGCCTCCGGCGCCACCTATTATCATACCGCCAGGACCGCCTGTAAAGGAAGGACGGTCATCGGGATTTTTGGAATCAAGTACGGGGAAGACTTCTTCCCATGCATATTCCTTTGCGGGACGGTCGAAAGCTGTGAGTATAAACATAGCAATCTCAGTACCCATACCTATACACAATAGTGTGCTACCACCGGGCAAGTGAAGAATCTTAAAGAGGGCACCCCATATTACGACGGCGGCGCCGATTGAATAAGCGAAGTTGAAAAACCTTTGGCCCTTCTCACCGTGCAGGAATCTCTCGATGCCGTTGGCGTATTTCCTTATCTTAACCATAGTTAGAGTGTTGCGAAAAGTTATTTCTTACGTTTCTGGGTACCCTTGGCAAAGCCTATCTGCGAGCGTACGCAGCGGAAGCCAATATAGGAACGCTGTTCGTTCTGATATTCCCACATACGCAGGTCGCTGCGCAGATTATGGGCTACGTCTTTCCAAGAACCGCCACGCACTATCTTACGCTTCATCTTGTAAGGATCTTCGAGCGCTGCATTGTAGCGATATTCTGGATTGAGGTCAGAAGTCAGTTTATTGATACTCTCGGTGTATGCAGTCGAAGTCCATTCCGACACGTTACCGGCCATATCATAGAGCCCAAAATCATTGGGTTTAAAAGTACCCACAGCTGAGGTTATTACATGGCCATCGCGCACGTAGTCGCCGTCCATAGGTTTGAAGTTTGCATAGAAACAACCACGTTCGTCCATAGGTAGGATTTCTTCCCAAGGATAGGAACTTTCTGAATTACCTGCACGAGCGGCATATTCCCATTCTGCTTCAGTCGGCAGACGGTAAGGTTCGATATACACTCCTTCGCGTCCGAGTGAACGACGTAGGTAGTCAGTGCGCCAGTTAGCAAAAGCGTTAGCTTGTTCCCAGCTTACACCTACTACCGGATAATCGTTGTAACCTGCATGTGAGAAATACATACGGGTATAAGGTTCGTTGTAGGCGTTTTCGAAATCGTTAATCCATGCCGTTGTGTCGGGATACACATTTACGATGTAGGTATTGAGAAAATCATAGTCACCGGTAAGCGGACGGGTAACTGTCTCACGTACTATCATACCTTCATCATCGAAATAGGCAGTATCTTTTGAGATAGTAGGCAGGTCAGTAGGTACAGGTTTGTCTGTATTATACTCACGACGTGTCGGGTCAAGACGATTTTTACGCTTGGCAGCCTCAGTATGATTGAAGATTTCGTAACGGTAGTTAAGTTGCGTGGGGTCAAGTTCGCGACGTCCTGTAATGGGATTAGTACGATATACGCTCTCGATAGCACGCTGTTCATCTTCATTGGCATTACGCCAGGGGATAGCTTTATTCCAGTTTAGATAAGGAGTGATAGGATTACCCTCTTTATCCTCTTCGATTTTGAAAGCTTCATTGCCACCGAAAGCTGGGTCGGCAAGACGCTCACGTATTATGGAGTCACGCACCCAGAATACAAACTGTTTGTATTTTGAGTTGGTAACTTCGGTCTCATCCATCCAGAAGGCATCTACCGATACACCACGTGCATCACCTTTGATACCCCAGGTCGAATCGTCAGCAGCCGGGCCCATGGCGTATGCGCCACGGTCTACGAGTACCATACCGTATGGGGCGGGTTCAGCCCAGGCACTGCCGCCTACGCCGGTCACTTCGCCACCTGCGCCGCTACCGCGCGACGACATGCACGAAGTCAGTATCGACGAGAAAACAAGACACAGACCTATGGCGGCCAGGGTCTGCGCTATGGTGCGTGTGTGCTTGTGATATGCTTTAGCTATATTCATCATTGTCTCTTTAACGTTACATGATTCTTATGGAACGCTGGCGGTTGCGGTTCTTGCCTGAAAAATCGAGCTTGAGCTTATAGCCCACTACGATTTCGTGGCTTCCTGACGATGCTTTGGCTATGGCTGAAAGAGGATAGTCATAAGCATAGCCTAAGAAGATGTTCTTTAGTTCAGCACCGATCATGACGCTTACTGCTTCATTGAGCCGGTAACCCGCGCCGAAGGTTATAAACTTATTATAGGTTGCCCGTAATGTTACCTCAGGGGTAAAAGTGTTGAGGTCTGTTTTGACCATCATTGAGGGCTGCAATGTAAATAACGTGTTGTTTAGCTCTATATTGCTACCGGCAGTCAAATAAAGCATACGTGGTACCTCTGTTTCATATTCCTGAGCGTCATTGGCCGATGAACCTTCAAGGCTCATCTGTACTACGGGATTTAGTAGATGCAATCCGGAAACTCCTACCCAAAACAGACGGTGGGTATAGTAGAGACCGGCTGCAAGGTCAAAGGTATTGCCTGCGAGGTCTTTATTTGGTATGGCCGTATCGCTGCCATTATGATAGTCATCGTCGTCAGGGATATAGACCTCTGAACCTTCAAACTTGGTGGATAGATAACCTCCCTGAATACCTATAGCCATTCGGCCACCGAAAAGTTTGAAATTGTATGACAGCTGGGCGTTAAGAATTATATTCTTGAACAATCCAAGTGTTTCCTGAAGGAAATTAATACCGGCTCCGAAGCGTTTGCTACCGATACGGAATGGACTGTCTGCTGTGGCTATAAAGCTCTGTGGCGCATTCTCTATACCGACCCACTGTAATTTTGCTCCGCCTCGTACACGTATCCAGTCGGTAGAACCTGTGACAGCAGGATTATAGTAAGCTGGTATGGCCCAGTACTGTGTGAATTGTGGGTCGCTCTGCGCGTATGCTTTTCCGGGTGCCAGTATAATGAGGGCTGCATATACAGCCCACATAACTGTGCGCATAATATAGTGGGAAATAGAGAGATTCGGGCTCATTCGAAATAGAAGTTGATAACCACCATGTTGCTCTTAATTTTTTTGAGAGACTGGGTGATTTTAAATGTCTCGGGGTCATCGACCAGATCGGGACGGTCATGACGTAACACGTCGGTCAGGCCGAAACAGAACTTGATTTCTGGTATGAGCTTAAAGAAGGGGAGATAGAAGTCACAGCCCATTCCAAGTGTTATGTAGAAATCTGAGGTGTTCATCCACAGAAATTCTGAACGCTTCTTGCTCACATCAAAGCTTCCCATTATACCTGTAGTAACAAAAGGCCGCGTATTGTTGAGACGAGACCCTGAAATCTTGAGGTCAAGCGGTACAACTACGAAAGCACTTTTGATGTCTTGAGCTTGGCGCAGGTCACTGTTAAGGTCGCGCATCAAGACATTTTTACTGCCAAAATACATACCCGGTGTCAGACGTAGATTAAAGTACTGTCCGAGACGTAGGTCAGCCAATACATTGACACAGAATCCAGGGGCGAAGTTAGGTATTTCGCTTACCCATTGTTGACCGTCCGGAGTTATGTATCCGTTATGTGTGAAAGAAAGGTCCTGTACATGTGTGCCTACCGAGAAGCCTAAGTGCCATAGTTTTTGGTCAGCATATTGGCGATTAAGCAGCTTGTCGCCCGGACGGGCTAAAGCGGCCGGCACAAACAGGCACAACAATAGAGCGGCGAGCATAAGTGCTCGTCCCGATGTAGGGATAGTATGTAACGGGATAAATCGTTTCATTGTAACTTAAACGCACAGTAGTTATTAATTATTGCCTACTTGTAAGTGTTACGGTGGTCATGAAGTGAATATGTAAGGTTAAATAAACTTAACGTACTTTTAGTGCATTTTGTAACACTTCTACTCTTGGTTGAACCGTTGCTAATATGTATTTTTGCAGTGTCAACTCACCTCTCTTCTTGTATCTTCACATACTCCTCGATTTTACCTTATGCAATATCCAACCACTATGTCTGCTCCCATGTCATGGGAACGCCTTATATCAGACAAACGCCTTGGCATGGAGGAATGTCATAATTCGCGTCCGCACATACGTAGCGACTTCAGGCGTGATTATGACAGATTGATTTTTTCGAGTCCTTTTCGGCGCCTTCAGAATAAGACACAGGTCTTTCCATTGCCTGGGAGCATATTTGTCCATAATCGTCTAACTCATAGTCTTGAGGTGTCATCAGTAGGACGTTCTATGGCTAATGAGGCAGCTCTGCTGCTTGATGTACCCGGTGGTGCTGGAGAGGCATTGCGTCATATAGGAGATATTGTAGCTACTGCCTGCCTCAGTCATGACCTTGGCAATCCTCCTTTCGGTCATAGCGGTGAGAAGACTATATCGACATTTTTTACCGAAGGCCCTGGTTTGGCTTTGCGCACTCAGCTCAGTGTGCAACAATGGACCGACGTAGCCAATTTTGAGGGTAATGCCAATTCTTTCCGTCTGCTTACACATCAGTTTCAGGGACGTCGAGAGGGTGGACTGGCTATGACATACAGTACGCTTGCCGCTACGGTCAAGTATCCTTATCCCTCGACTTTAGCAGGGGATAAGGGTAAGTTCGGTTTCTTTGCAAGTGAAGAAGCGACTTACCGCAAAGTGGCTGCCGAACTTGGTATAGGTCAGCATGCTGATGGTCGCTGGTGGCGTCACCCGTTGGTCTATCTTATGGAAGCGGCTGATGATATATGCTATCAGATAATGGATATTGAAGATGCTCACCGTCTGAGGATATTATCCACTACACAGGTCCGAAGTCTTTTCCTCGGATTTTTCCGTCCTGAAGACCAAGCGCGTATGGAACGTGCTATGCTACACCTTACTGACCCTAACGAACAGGTAGGTTATCTTCGGTCCAATGTCATAGGGGCATTGGTAACAGGATGTGCTACTGTATTTGCTGACCGTCAAGATGAAATATTGTGTGGAACTTTTGAGGGTTCTCTTATTGATGGATTGCCGCCTTTACTTGCTGATGCATATCGTGAGTGTTCAGATATTGCTTGTCGGGTTATATATGTAGCTCCTGAGGTGGTCGATGTAGAAATAGCCGGTAATCGCATCATCAACTATCTGATGAGTAATCTTGTAGAAGCTGTGATGCATCCGGAACGTAACTTCTCACGTCTGTTGTTGTCACAGGTACCACGTCAGTACAATATGACAGCACCTGACACTTATACACGTCTTCAGGGTGTGCTTGACCATATTTCGGGTATGACAGATGTCTATGCCCTTGACTTATTCCGTAAACTTAACGGTCACAGTCTGCCGGCTGTATGACCTCAAAAATCCTAACCGTCGAAATGATTACAGCATCTTACACACATTTTACGCAACTTCGCTACTTACGTTTTACTATGCTGGTAGTATTTATATTAGCTACTGTTTCGGCAGTTGGCCGTGTCTATCGGCCTGCTGATATGCCTAATCCAAATGTTGCTGATAGTACAGTTTACGTGTCTGACCCTGGCAACTTGATGGGGGCACAGGCTAAGACACGTGTCAACAATCGTCTTAATTCTTTGCGTAATGTTACTACGGCTGAGGTGGCTGTAGCTGTAGTGCCTGATATGGGCGAAACAGATATAGAAAGTTTCTCAAACAGTTTGTTTAAGGAGTGGGGTATAGGTAAGGAGGACCGTGATAACGGTGTGTTGTTGGTTATAGCACCTGAACAACGTAAGGTACGTATAGAGACTGGTTATGGTACTGAGGGCATATTGACTGATGTGGCCTGTCGGCGTATAATAGATCGTTATGTGATACCTGCTATGCGTGAGAATAATCTTGACGGTGCTGTCGAAGGCGCTGCAGGAGCCATAGCTTCGGCTCTCAGTGACCCGGAAGTGGCTGAGGAATTGCGTAGTGCTTCAGGTAACCGCAGACCAGGTGAGGAGCCTGCTGTATCGTCAGATGACATCATGAACGTAATAATAGCTCTGATTGTCATCATGGCTGTTTGTAGTGCTGTGTGGTTTTTCTGTGCCCTTATTAAATCACGCCGCAATCACAATACTTATAGTCGTGCTCAATTCTGGCGTAGACAGGAAGGTATATTATGGATAGGAGCTGCTCTTTCGGGTGGTATAGGCATCGTGTTCGCTTTATTGGCTCGTTGGCTCTACACTCGTAACCGTAATAGGGTGATAAAATGCGACCGTTGTGGCAACCGTATGGAGAAGCTCGGCGAAGAAGAGGATAATGCTTGGCTCACCCCATCTCAGGATCTTGAAGAAAGGCTGCATACAGTTGATTATGACGTATGGCACTGTATGAAGTGTGGCAATGTTGAACGATTCCCTTATCGTATAAAACAGCTTAAATATCAGGAATGCCCATCATGTCACACTATAGCCATGAGAATGAAGTATGATAAGCCAGTTGTTCCCGCTACTACACAACAGGAGGGTGTGGGTGAACGCGTATATGAGTGTGAGTACTGTCATCATCAGAAGCGTGACCGTTATACTATTCCACGTAAGGATGACCTGACAAAAGCAGCTGCTGCCGGGGCTATTCTTGGTTCAATTGGCCGTCGTGGCGGTGGGGGATTTGGCGGAGGCTTCGGAGGCGGTGGAGGCTTCGGAGGAGGTGGCTTCGGCGGCGGTGCCAGTGGTGGCGGTGGTGCCAGTGGAGGCTGGTAATAGAAGCTCGACAATAGAACAATAAAATTTACTTATAACTTAAGTATGCAGGATATAAAGATAGCTGCCTTAACGATGGCAGTAGTTACAGGTGTGTTTTTAATCTCCTCTTGCTCTAAGGGTAATCAGGATTCTAACCTCATGTCTTTTGAATCATATAGTTATGACGGTATTGCCTGTTTGAATCCCGATACTGCATCTGCCGATACGACTCTCGTATATCTGCGCGCTACAGGTCGTGGGGTGATGCCAGTGGCTGTAGGAGCTGCCGATATAACAGCTCTCCGCGATAGCCTGCAAGTTATTGCTGGAGTTGATTTGACTCAGAAAGGCAGTGTACTTCTACGTCGTACTTCGGAATATTCGCCTGTTGAGGTAGTAGATACCTTGGCTATGGAGACGGATAGTTTTGAAGAGAATGAATTGTCATTAGTACTGATGACACCACGCGTTATGGTATGGCGTAGTTTTTCGGCCGGTTACACAGCTGGTGCCGCTCATGGTAGGTACAGCACTACTTATCTGAATTATTCGATAGATGACAACAAGATATTAGGAATTTACGATTTGCTGCGGCCGAATGCAGGAACAGAGTTGGAAAAACTTGTTCGTGACCAACTTAAAGATAATCGTGGATTATTAGTACCTGTTGATCAGATTCCGGTATCTGAGAATTTTGAGATTACTGCTGATGGCATCAACTTCATTTACGGTATCTATGAGATTGCTCCGTATGCGGCAGGTGAAATAGTTGTGAATCTTGATTATTATGCTTTGTCTGACCTTATTGTCCCAGAGATGCTGGAAATGCTGACCGGACGTGATGATAATGGTGACACTTCGCGCCCTAAACCCGCTACTACTCCGCTAAATAGTTGATAAGTCAGTAGTTTATGCTACAACGTTGTAAGCGTAGTCGGCTACCTTGATAGGGGAAGTGCAGAGTTAGTATGGCATCTGACTCAAATTGTGCCTTTAGGCTGTAACTCATAGGTTGACCTTCAGCGTCATACCATGTTATATCATAAATACCATCGAAAGGGGTGCTGTGAAGGCGCCCCTTTACCATACCAGGTTGCCAAAAGCTTGGATTAATGCGCGTGCCTTCTATATAAATAATATCGAAATCATCACCGTCAGCTATCAGAGCCAGTCGGTAATCGCCTCCAAGACGGAGAAGTGTTTCGTCAAGTTCGCCATCAAGTAGTTGCCAGTAACCCTCATGTCGCTGTGTAGGGCGTTGTAAATATTGCTGTAAGGCTTTGATGTCACGTGTGTCGGGGTGGTACTGTGTAAGAGATAAAAGTAGTATATCAGTAATTAATGCCCCTTTGCTCCCTTCGTTATCAAATATTATTTGTATAGGAATGAAGTCAGATGATAATGGTAATGTCAGGCGTGATTCATAGTTTTTGTGGCCACCGCTTATTGTCAGTATACTGTCAGAATAGGTAAGGCTCCAAGCATTTGAACCTCCTGGGGCAGATATGTCAGACAGTAAAGCAGCCTCATATTGCGTAGTTAAATATTTACCTGTAATTTTAAGGCCATGTTGAGATGAAAAAGCATCTGCAATTTCAGTGCCTTCAACTTTGAGTGTGAGTGTGTCGTTTTTTTCTCCTATAAGTCTGAGACGCCAGTCTGTATGATTGTGTGTTCGGAATGTGAAACGGAAATCCTCCCTGCCAATGATGTCGGTTAAGGTTGTACATGGCCCCTTGGCTGTTTCAAGTCCTTGATTGGTGGAGTTGGTGAAAATATCATAGCCGCAGGCGGCATTACAGCGTAGAACATTCTGATGAGCTACCGCCGGTAGCGTCATCACTGTAAAAACAGTTGCAGTCATCACGTCACGCCCTATCATGACGTGAGATTGAGTATGCTGGTTACTATACCTACTACGGCAAAGATAGCTATTATTATACCGATAATACGGTTTATAAGCCACATGGAACGCACGTTGAAGTGTGCGCGTACCTTATCGACAAACCATGTCACTACCCACCACCACATTAAGGCACCGGCTCCTATAGCAGAATATCCCACGATATAGTGATACCATCGCATTTCAGGAATCATAAAGTTGAAGCGTGCAAACAGACCTATGATAAGGAAAAGTATCAGGGGGTTGGAGAAGGTGAATAGAAATCCACCGAGAATATTTTTTTTGACTGATTCACGTGTTTGGTCGGGACGTCTGATGGCACTGGCAGGATTTTTACGGAACAAATAGATGGCAAACCCTACAAGTACAGCACTACCTATAAGCTGTATGACGTTCTGATTGCGCTCTATAAATGTTTCGATAAATGATAGTCCGAAACCTGTCAGAAGACAGTAAAGCATATCGGAGATTGAGGCTCCTACACCGGTAAACAGCCCTGTACGTCGGCCACGGTCAAGTGTGCGCTGTATACAGAGTATGCCCACCGGTCCCATAGGGGCCGAGATAAATATGCCTATGGCAATGCCTCGCCATATCATGTAGATTATGCTTTCTATCAGACTCATTGTCCGGGCCGGGTAGGTATTGGGTTATGGTGTGGCAAGGAGAGTTTTTATCAGTTGGTGATGAAATAGCCGCCAAGCTGTCCGGGACGACAGGTATAGCGACGTAAGGCGTATTTATGCTTACCGGTTAGAGCCGGCCCTGAGGTGGGCGAGCCTCCAGCCATCACAACGTCATAATGAGAACCGCATACAGGACATACTGCTTCGAGGTTGGTGTCATCTATAATCACGCGGATATTCGGCTGACATTCCACCGGACAACTCAAATCGTAGGCCAGTGGTATATTAGGTGTGGCAGTGAAAGGGTCCATGCCGCCTATCAGCAATACTCCGCCATAGCCTGTAGCTGTCTGGTCGGTGTAGGCGAAGCCGGCAGGTTGTCGCAACTCCTTGATGAAGTCGCGGTGAACCCCTGTACCGGCTACGCCGTAAATGTTCCACATACCTGCGTCGGCTAAATTAATGTTTACTGCCATATTAGGAATACGCTCATCATCGACTGACGAACAGGCAGCCGTTAACATGACAAAAAACAGACCGTACACAAAGTGGTGGAGATATTTTAATTTCATAGTTAATTACCAAAGGGTAGGGCACGCAGCATCTGAGAGAACTGGTCAGTCATCTTCTGCAGTGGACCTGATATCATAGGTTTGAGCATGGTAGGTATAGCAATATCGATTTCGACAGTAGCCTCGCAGCTATCTTCATTAATAGGGCGCAGACGTAGAGTCAAACTCAGAGCTACCGGTGTGCCTTCGCCTTCCATTTTGATGAGAGTAGGAGGTATAGTCTCAGTTTTACGAAGGGTGATGGGACCTGTTGGCCCACCTGGTATCGTGATAGTGTCTGAAGTGATGTCGATATTGTCAAGCATCTCACGCTGTTCGTTAGGTATTCCTGCCTGGTCAGCTCCTTTGATGAGCTCACCCAGACCTTCAAGATTTGCCAGACGTTCGAAAGCTTTTTCGGCTGAGGCGTGAAGAGTTACTTCTTCGCTTTTGAATAATGCCATTTTATATGGTAGTTTAGGTTTGTATTTCACTTAGAAAGGCCGCTGGGGCGCGGTCCAGTTTGCCGGGTCCTTACGCCACTCACGCAGAGTTTCGAGGTCGGCAGGACTGATGTAATCTATATCACGAGCTGCTTCAAGCATGGTGGTGTAGTTACAGAGTGCCACCATATTTATGTCGTTTTCGCGCAGACGTTTGGTAGCCATAGGGAACTCATAATTGAAGAGTGCGGTCATACCTATAACTTCTGCACCGGCGTTGCGAAGGGCTACGATAGTCTTAAGTGAGCTGCCGCCAGTTGATACGAGATCTTCTACGACAACTACTTTCTGACCGGGTTTCAGATTACCCTCGATAAGATTTTCCAGACCGTGGTCCTTTGGCGTATCGCGTACATACACGTAAGGTAATCCCATGGTATCGGCTACGATAGCACCCATTGCTATTGCACCGGTAGCTACACCAGCTATAGCCTGTACTTCCGGGAAGTTCTCTATGATGGTACGCGCCAGTTCCACCTTGATTATATTGCGCACATCAGGGTAGGAGAGAATACGGCGATTGTCGTTATAGATGGGTGAGTTCCATCCTGAGGCCCATACGAAAGGATTGTCGGGCTGAAGCTTAATGGCGCTGATTTGGAGGAGTTTTTCAGCTAAGAACCTATCTATCTTTTTCATAAACAGTTGGTAATTTGAAGGTTGTCATGACCCCATACAATGTGGAGGTCGCCTCAAGCGACGTCCGTGGTCGACAAGAGAGGCTTGGGTAATGCAGAGTAATAATGCAAAATTACATTCTCTGTGGGTTAAATGCAAACGATTTTACGATTTTTATCATTTTTCATTCTGTAATTATAGATTTATGACACCAGAACTTTAACATTGTAGAGCTTTACCTTATTCTATACTGTAACGCCTAAAGTGAGAAGAGTTAATTCTCTGGGTCGGGCTTCTTTCCAAATAGTTTCTGCTGCTTCAATCAGGGTGGTGCCTGTAGTGCATACATCATCTACCAGCAACACGCCTTGGTCAGTGAGAGTTTCAGTTTCTCTCAGCTTGAATATACCGTTAAGGTTATTTCTTCTTGCTTCAAGATTAAGGGCTGTTTGTGTCTTGTGTGACCGATGTGCATACAATATATTTCTCACAGGTAATTCTGTTACATCAGCTATGCCAAGAGCTAAAAGCATTGCTTGGTTATATCCTCGTTTTGCTTGTTTCCAGTAGTGCATCGGAATGGGAAGTATAACTTCTGCGTCAGCAAAGAAGGAGGTAGTATATAGCTCACGAGCAATTACTCTGCCTAAATGTCGCGCTAAGCCCGGAAATCCGTGATATTTGAAATCATGTACCAATGTAGCTAAAGGTGAAGAACGTGTGTAGAAGAAATGCCCGGTAGCCCTCGCAAATGGAAAAAGGCCTGCGAAACGCTGTTCCATGCCATTCATACGTATGGTATGAAAGCGAGTACGCGGCAAATCTCCCAGACAGCGGCTACATACGTACTCTTCATGTACAGCCAACTTTGCCTGACAGAGGTGACACAGACGTGGAAAGATAAAATCCAGCAGTGCACTTTTCATATCCCTATTTTATTAGTTATTACTTTAGTAATTATCTTAAGCCTTGGACGTAATTCAACTGTCTTTCTTATCGGCCTAACTTGCTTTGGATTTTACTTCCCTATCATTCAGTGGGCTTATAGCAGCTTGGCCTAATTGAATGTTAGGGAACTTTAGTTTTCTTCGGAAGCGTTTTTTCTCCATTGTTCTACAGCCTTCAAACAGTCCTCTGCTTTAAATCCTCGGCCTATCAGATAACGTAAAGCTTTCTGTCGGTCATTACGATCCTCAGGGTCAAGATTGCGCACTTTAGCTTTGAGAGCTCTTTGTAGTGCATCTTCACTATCCGAAAGCTCTACTGCGTTCAGAGCTTCGCTAATGTCAGCATTTACTATCCGTTTGGCAGCCAAGGCAGCCCGTATCTTCATTGGACCCCAACCGGCAAAACGTACCTTATCACGCGCAAAACTCCGTGCAAAACGTTTGTCGTCTATAAACTTATTTTCAAACAGAAATTCCAGCACCGCTTTAATTTCGTCATTATCTAATTCATAACGCTTTAGTTTCTGTTCAATATCGAAGCTACACTGTTCTGAACGTGCACAAAGGTCTGCCATTCTTAGTCGTGCTGCTTCCACGCTTATTGGCTTTTTCATACTCCTAAATTATTATTCATTACTTAACCGCATAAATTTATGCTGTTATCCTTTCCATACTGCTTCCAGAAATCTCCAACGCCCTGCAATGTCTCGTTCGAGGTTTACTTCTTCGTAACCTATCTCCTTTACCAACTGGGCTGTCTCTGGAGCTAATTTAGCATTGAGTTCAAACCACAGTGTGCCACCTTTCTTTAGAGCTTTGCAGCCCATTTGGGCAATAGCACGATAGAAGCGCAATGGGTCAGCATCAGGCACAAAAAGCGCCTTCCATGGCTCATGGTCCAGTACATTTGCCTCCATCTCTGCCTGTTCCGACATCATTACGTATGGTGGATTGCTCACTATAATATCAAAACTTTCTGCCAAAGGTGTATATCCAAATATATCGGCTTTTACCCATTCTACTTTTGCTTTTAGCCTTCGGCCATTCTCACGTGCTACCTCAAGTGCTCTGCCAGAAAGATCAAGACCTGTAACATCTGCAAAAGGTAGATTTCGTGCTAAAGCAATGGAAATACATCCTGAACCGGTACCCACATCTAATATCCGCAGGTCCTCGACATCCTCATATTTCTTAACGATAAGGTCTACTAATTCTTGTGTCTCGACCCGTGGTATCAATACATCAGGTGTCACCATCAAATCCATTCCATAAAAATAAGCCTCTCCTGTAACGTACTGTATAGGTTCGCCCTTCTTCACTCGGTCCAATATCCTCTCAATCCTCTCACGTGTGTACTCCGACAGTTCCTTGTCGCTATTTATGACCATATCAGTAGTATTCCACCCCTTGATATGGTGAAATATGAGACGAATCATGGCCTCCGTCTCCCCCTTACCGAACTGAGGCACCAACACCTCCCTAATATGTCTCAATGTCTCCTTCATACATCGCAATGTTTCGATTATACTCTACCTATTACCTTCATTTATCCTGTCAAGACCACATGTCGAAAGATATACTCTTATCAAGACCTATATCGAAAGATGGGCTCTTCTCTTATCGAGACCACATGTCGAAAGATTTGTCCTTGGCAACACCAAACCTATATCGAAAGATTTATACTTGTCAAGACCATATATCGAAAGTAACCACCGGTAAAATTACCTCTTCCCATCAAAAAATACAAGAAAAATCAAAAAAAATCACTCCACCTCTTGCACATTCCAAAAAAACGTCTTAACTTTGCACCGCAAAAGCAGTTCGGCCCCCTGCTTCCAAAGCAGACCGAAATCCTGCCGGTCCCATAGCTCAGTTGGTTAGAGCACCTGACTCATAATCAGGGAGTCCTTG